>JBGTRS010000129.1:0-10435 GCA_041940665.1 Pyrinomonadaceae bacterium
GGCATTTCTGCACTGATCTGCTTGCCTTTTTGCGTGATCTGCTGGTTTTCAAAATGGCCGGCGAAGCGGAAAACCTGCTCGATACGGCAATCTTGAATTTCGAGGAATTACGAAAATTCTCAGAACCTTTTTCCGAATCCGATCTGATCCGCTTTTTCAATTCCTTAGCCGAAACCGAAAGCAAATTAAAGGACGTGAATGAACCGCGTTATCTTCTGGAAGTCGGTTTATTAAAACTCATCGAAATAGGCCGGGTGCAGACGGTTGAAAATCTTCTGGAAAGACTTGCCCGACTCGAAAGAACGCTTGCCAATACCGAAATAAACACCTCGAATCAAGAAACCCCGATTTCTTCAGAAAAAAAAAATCTAACGCCTGACTTTCCGATCGAGGAAGTTCCATTTCCGGTAAAAGGACAAAACCCCACGCCTGAAGCCGAAGAATTTGAAAACGGTTTGGATTCCAAAAGTTCTTCCGATAGCGGTGATAAAGAAGTTTTTGAAGAACATCCTAATTCAAACAAAGAAATTTACTCTGCTTCAAACGATAAATCGCCAATAATTGATATTGATGCGATGCCCGTCAAACTCGAACCGATTTCTTCAGAAGAACTCGAACATATCGAGGACAAATGGCTCGACCGGACTTTTGAATACAAACTTCTGAGAGAAGGCGACGACCTCAAGATAATTCCGAATGCGGCAAAGCTGGTTTCTCATTTGCTGAAAAATCAAACACAAATTTCAGAACCGATCGCCAGCTCAAGCCATTCTGACGGCTCAGCCGCCGCCACGGCCCGGGCAAAAGAGATAATTTCTGAAATGATTCCGACCGAAGAAATTGATGAATCCATACCCGAATTGCCCGAAGATCCGACCGATGAAGAACTTTTTGAATTTGCCAGCAACCATCCTTCGGTTAAAAAAGTTTTGAGAATTTTCCGCGGCAAGTTAATCAAAGTTACAAAAAAAGAAGATTAATCTAAAATTTCAAATCTCTTAAAAATTTCAAAACTTTTCGGAACAACTTTTGGGGCTCGTGCGTATAAAAAAACGGAGGTAATTTTCAAGATATGCGTGAACCTATTGTAGCAGGACTTTTAAGTTTATTAATTCCCGGTTTGGGACAAATTTATAATGGCAGAGTTGTTATCGGTTTGGTTTGGCTGATTTTAACGGGTTTTTCCTGGATCGGTTCGGCAGGGTTGCTCGGTTGGGTCGTGCATTTGATTGCCGCCTGGTGTGCATACAGTTATGCTAAAGATAATCCTGTCAGATAATTTTTCTCCTCTTACACAATCCTCCTTTACGCCCGATGTTAGTGAGCATCGGGCTTTTTTATGTTTTTCAAAAGACTAAATTTAACGTAAGATAGATTTATAGTTTTTAGATGTCAGATGCTATTCATTACCAAAAACTAATATCCAACATCTGACATCTTTTTTTATTATGGTTAAAGACGGTATTCCATTTGTAATCATTCCGATTATTATCGCCCTGGTTTTCGCATTCTTTCAGCTTTGGCCGCTTGTTGTCCTGTTCGGTCTATTGGCTGCATTTATGGCATTTTTCTTTCGTAATCCGCATCGGGAAATTCCGACCGAGACCGATATCATCGTTTCCGCCGCCGACGGCAAAGTAACAAGAGTAGAAGACCGCGAAGACGGCAAATTCGTCAGCGTTTTTCTGTCGCCTCTGGATGTTCATATCAACCGTTCACCGATCGCCGGAAAAGTCACGAAAGTCGAGCTATTCAAAGGCAAAAAAGCACCGGCAACGAGCAATGAAGCGAGCCAAACCAATGAGCGGAACGCCTTGACCATCGAGGGCGAAAAAATGACGGTCGTCTGCACGCAGATCGTCGGGATTCTGGCTCGCCGGATAGTTTGCTGGAGCAAGGTCGGTGATGAACTTGAAATCGGTGAAAGATTCGGTTTGATAAAATTCGGTTCGAGAACGGATTTACTGATGCCGAAAAATGTTAAGATATATGTCAAAGTCGGCGACCGCGTCAAAGGCGGAGAAACGATCATCGGAAAACTGACCGATTAGCCAGCAGAATATGGAAAACGAAGAAAACAAAACGGTCCATAAAGGTATAAAAAAAGGCCTTTATTTGATCCCGACGGCTTTTACCGCGGCAAATATCGCCATGGGATTTTTGGCTGTTCTGTCTTCGGTTCGCGGATTTCAGATCGCACTTTCCAATCCCGAACAGGCGTCGGTTTATTTTGATTATGCGGCTACCGCCATCGGTCTGGCAATTTTGTTTGACACCCTGGATGGAAGACTCGCCCGGATGACCAAAACGGCGACCGAATTAGGCGTTCAGCTTGATTCTCTAGCCGATGTCTTGACCTTCGGAATCGCTCCGGTCGTCCTTCTCTATAGTTGGGGAATCGGCGTTACGTTCCAGGAATCAACCGCCTTGCATAATCTCGGCGTTTTCTGTTTATTCGTTTATTTAATGTGCGGAACTTTGAGACTCGCGAGATTCAACATCCAGGCGACCCGACCGAGAGTTTTAAAAGAAGGAACGCCGAAAGTGGATAAAAAGAACTTCGTCGGTTTGCCGATTCCGCCCGCCGCCGGACTGTTTGCCGCGATCGTTCATTTCGTGCCGTATCCTTTGACCTTTCACGGCCTCGGTTTAGCCCGCCTATACTCGATAATCTTATTGTTTATGGCTTGCGGTCTCGGCTTTTTAATGGTCAGCACGATTCGTTATACGAGTTTTAAGAATGCCGGAACGGGTAAAAGAAATCTTTATCTGATTCTCTTTTTAGGAATTTTCGGAATGCTCATCTGGCTTTATTCTCATTATGTTCTGCTAATTCTGGCAGTCGCCTATGTCTCGCACGGAATTATCTGGTACCTGATGAACCTTCTAAGTCCCTCGAAACGGGCGGCAATGAAAGCCGAAGCTTCATCGAGTCAGTAATTATTCGTTTCGCTCAACTCTCTTCTATCTTCGATTGATGTCACGGTCGCTTTTTCCCTCCGTTTTTTCTTTCGACGGCGGATAAAGATTTCCTGATCGTCCGTATTTGCTCTGCCGCTGACGACCAAAAGTGAAAGCAAAGTCAGAAACAAAAGCGTGACAGCCGTGATATGCAGAACGAAGTCAAAAATGCTGTGAACCAAAATCGCAAAACAACCCGCAAAGGCTCCGACGGCAACACCGCGTCTATAAAGATTCAGAGTTTTGATGTTCCGCAAAGCGGTCCGGAAAAATAAAAATAAAAACGATGCACCGATCAAAAATCCGATTAGGCCGGCATTTGCCAAAGTTTCCAGATAATCGTTATGAGCCTGCTCAACCCTGCCCATGCCGTTCAATGTGTCATGGGCTGTGTAAGCGACTCCAACTGCACCTAGTCCCGCCCCGAACGGGAAATTTGCTTTGATTATATCCAATGTAACCGACCAGATTTGGAATCTGTCCGATGAGATATTGTCCGAAGAAACCGATTCGGCAAAACGTGTCAGGGAAGAGTCCCCACCGATCAGGATCGTTCCGAAAATTATGACGACGATCAAAGCAACGGCCAGCACGGCTTTTAACAAAAAGCTTTTTTTACTGCTGTTTTGAGTCGTGATCATGACCAACAGAACGACTTCCGCCAAAAGGGCGATCAAACCGCCGCGTGAACCGCTTAACAGCAATGCGATGCCCATCAAGCCGATCGCCGTTATATATAAAAGGCGTTTGTCTTTTTCGATCGCCCCGACAAACAATAAGCCGAGCGGAACGGCGATCGTCATTTCCATATAGGCGGCGAAATTATGACGATTGACGAACGAACCGAATGGAGTTGCAACATATTGGGATTCGTAAATTCCGTAAATCCTGGTCGGACTTAAAAAAGACTGCAAGATGGCAAAAAATGCGTATAAAAATCCGAAAATCGTGATCAGGATGACGACCTTTTTCAAACGCTTGTAGCTGTCGGTAAAGGCTAAGAAGGCCGCAAAAAATATAAACAGAGCAATAAAATGAACGGTTGTCAGCCGGGTCAGGTAAGGATCAACCGAAATTGTCCGCGAAATACCCGAAATTCCGCCGGTTTCCGCCAAAGTTCCGAAAGGGATTATTTGGATAAATCCGTAAAGAATTGTGGCGATCAAAGGAACTTGCAGGAGACTTTTATTGAATCTGAAAACCCCGCTGATAAAAGCATCTATTACCCAAAAAAGTAAAACCAAAACGATAAAAACATAAAAAAGAGCGATGATCGGCTGATGGACGGTTCCGTATATGAGCGTCGTCCAAACGATGGTTGCACAAAGCAGAAAGAAAACCGTTTTGCCGGCAAAGGTATCTTTGATATTTTTATTCTCAAGTGGTTCGATATTCATAGTTTGAAGTTATTTTTATTCGCCGGATAATTTTGTTAATTTAAAATCGTCCAGCCAAAACGTGCCGAAAATCGGGCATTTTTCACCGCAATAATTTCTGGAAGTTCGGATATAGACGCCTTCGGTTTCGGCGGGAACGGTGAAGTCAATTTTTATTTCCTGCCAATCGTTCGTGCCGCCCGGAAACGGTTCGCTGGTTGCGATGATCTGGTGATCTTTTGTGCTTAAAATATCGAGTCTGGGAAGCCCCGCACTCTTTAAGTTTTCCGTTTTCAGCCAAAACCCGAGCCGGTATTTTGTCGAAGGCTTAACGGCGATGGTTTGATAGATATTGTTGACTTCCAATTTATCAAAACCGGTGAATGTAACCTGTAGACTTCTTTTGCCTTCTTTTTTCCTGGTCGAACTGTACTGCACCTTTATTCTTTCAGTCGGAACTTCATTCCAACCGAAATAAATAAATTTGGAATCGCTGATGTTTTGTTCGAATCCGCCGTTATAGACACTCTCGGCCCTGGCACCTTTTTCGATGCCGAGTTGATTTAGAAATTCGACCGCCGTCAGCAGAAATTTTTTATCGTAGAGTGATTGAGCGATCAATCTGGCAATCTGTTCGTTTTGCCGTTTCTGCTGAGGATCGAGCGTGTTCCACATCCGTAAGCTTTTTTCAGGGTATTCCTTTGTTGCATAAAATTTTGCCAAACTCGCTCTGATCTCCGGCGAATTTCCGGCAATGGATTCGAGTTTTTCACTGTCATTTTCATAGTAATCCCAGGCGATCGAAAAAACCTGATCCCGATAGACGGTATTATTTGCGGACGCCTTTTTCATTTCCGTAAAAGCTTCATCAGCCCGATCCTGCCGCAGATAAAAATTTCCGATCTGCCAATGCGGAAAAGTATAATTCGGAGCGAGTTCAACCGCCCGTTTTAATGCTTTTTCCGCTTCCGACGTTTTTCCGGCCTGCTCGTTTGCCCGGCCAAGCTGAATCCACCACCGATAATCATTCGGTGCCAGTTTGACGACATCTTCAAACCCTTCGGTATATTCAAAATTCGTTTCTTTTTTGACACTGGCCGCCAGCCAGTTTGTCAGAGGATCATTCGGAGCAAAACTTTTGGCAATTTCGGAAATTTTATCCGCCCCTGGTTCGTTCGGAGATGTTTCATCGGCCAGCAGGTTTCCGAATTGCCAACGCACCGAAAACCAGGCGAAAGCCAAAGCCAGTATTATCAATATGACCAACCCGATGCGGACGGGCAAACTTCGCGTGTCGAGTATGTAAATTTGTTCTTTATCTTCGAGCATTTTTTATAATTCGTGTGTTTTTTATAATTTAACGTAATTCGTTGAAATTTGCATTTCCCTGTTTGAGTCTTTTAAATTTTACGCTAAAATTTTGCCGAAATGAATACAGATAAAGCCGAACATACCAAAGAAATCATCAAACGTCTGAAAAAAGAATACCCGGACGCCCATTGTGCGTTAAATCACACCAACGCGTTTGAGCTTCTGATCGCCACGATCCTTTCCGCTCAATGCACCGACGAGAGGGTTAACATCGTCACGGCCGACCTCTTCAGAAAATACCGCCAACCCGCCGATTACGTTGCCGTTTCTCAGGAAGAACTTGAAGAGGACATCCGCTCGACCGGATTTTTCCGCAACAAAGCGAAAAATATTCAAGCCGCCTGCCAGAAACTCATTGATAATTTTAAAGGCGAAATTCCGGAGACGATGGAAGAACTTTTAACGCTCAACGGCGTCGCCCGCAAAACCGCCAACGTCGTTTTGGGCAACGCTTTCGGCATCTCGTCGGGCGTGGTCGTGGATACGCACGTCCGCCGGCTTTCCAATCGGCTCGGTCTAACCAAAGAACAAAATCCCGAAAAGATCGAACAGGACTTGCAGGAACTTGTCCCGAAAAAAGATTGGGTGATGTTCTCGCACTGGCTCATCTGGCACGGCCGGGCCGTCTGTAATGCCCGCAAACCGAAATGCGAGGAATGCGTTCTGGAAGATATCTGCCCGAAGATCGGAGTTTGAATTTTATGAACCGTATAAAATTATTCTTTCAAATCGCCTTTTTACTTGTGGCTGGGTTTTCGCTGGCTGAAACTAAAACCGCAAAAACAACATCCGAATATGTTTTGATAAAAATAAAATCAGAGCAAATAAACTTTGCAGAAGGTGAAAAGGTAAAAATCCCTGCCCTAATCAAAAACACAAGCGATGAAAAAGTGCATCTGTTTATAAACAGATGGGATAAATTTTACGGCTTCCCAATCAATTTAAAAAACGAAAAATGCGAAGAAATCAATGTCCGCGGTAAGCATCCGCAAATTGGCGGCAATACTGTTATTGAGTTAGCCCCAAAAGAAGAATATAGACCGATTTTTGAATTTGAAAATTTAGTGACTGGTGTTTATCAATTCGATTTTGAAATTGCATTCGGTATTCGGCAAAATACGATAGAAGAAAGCGAAAATTTTATCGTAAAATCCTCAACCTTCACATTTAGTGTTGATGTCAAAAAGTAACGATTTATAAAAAAATTCTTATAGCTATTTTTTTGTAGGCAAAAGCATTACTCGAGATTCGCAGGAATGTTTATCGGCTAAATTTGGCGGCTGTAAACTATGCCGGATGTGTTCGTAATTTACATCGGATTTTTCTAATCCGAAGTTTAAGAAAAATTCTGCGGCTAACAGACCGCCACCCAATTTGCCGAAACCTGTCAAAACATCGCATTCATAAAATTGTTCGAGATTGAAAACTTCATTCTGATCGTTGGTCACGGTCATAAGAATCTTTTCACCGAAATATGGTTTGGCATTTTGAGAAAAACTTTCAACCGATTGAGCCGTCCAACAAAATTTCTCTAAACTTACCTCTATGTTTATATGAGAATTTACCGGTTCAATTATGATTTTTGAAATTTTGGATTCTGAATCATTTATGAAAAGTGTGTAGGTTTCGTAATTTTTTTGAAAATAACAGGCTAAAATCCATAATCCGAGAGCAGTTGAAACTTCCTTTGAAACACAGATCTCGAGATTATCAATCAAACCCTGCGAGGCAAAACGCTGTCTGCGGTTGATAAAAATATCTTCGAATTCAATTTCTTCAGGGATTTCCGGAATAGAATCATTTGTAAAAATTGTCTGCGTTTCAAATTCAGAATTCTTCAGTTCCGCAACTTTTTCCCGAAAAATCTCTAATCCCATAATTTATCTGATCGAAAAACTGACCTTATATGTCGCATTGCCGCGGGTACCGCCGACGATTATTTTATATTTTCCGCTTGAAGGAAGCTGTCCGCTCCAGCTGGTTCGTTCCGATCCGAGCAGACTTCCCGAAGGCGAAACGACGTCAAAGACGGCGTTGTTTTCCATCGAACTGATATTTACAACCATTGTTTGACCGCCGCCGGCTCCGAGAATATACGTATCCCGGTCGCCGCGAATGACGGCGTTCGAATAAGTTGCCGATGATCCGCCCCTGGCAAATTTGACGACTTTGGTAATTCCGCCGCCGCCGCCCGTGCCGCCGTCATCGGCCGGTGGTGTTGATTGCTTTTTGGCGGAAACGGCAAAGTTTATTTTGTAGGTCGCATTGCCGCGGGTCGGGGTGACGACGATCTTATAATTGCCCGATTCGGGAAGTGTGCCGTTAAATTTTGTGACGCTGTCTTCGTCCGTGCCGTCGCCGACGTAAAATTCCTTCGGGCTTAAGATATAAAAACCGGCGTTGTCTTCAAGCGACGTGATATTGACCGACATATTTTGTCCCGAACTCGCTCCCAAAATATATGTGTGGTTTTCGCCGCGGATGACGGCATTTTCGTAACCGGCGGAAGTTTTGCCTTTCTCGAATTTGACGACCGTTCGGCCGGAACTGCTCGATTTAACCGTTTCGGGTTCCTTTTTTTCGGCTGATTCCGAAGCGTTATCTTCGATCTCCAACGCTAATTCGCTGTTTTCGGGTTTTTCCGAAGCGGTGTTTCCGCCTTCGCCCGAACCTTTCGGATCGGATGACGCCGACTCCAACATATTACATCCGAGCGAAACGGTTAATGCCAAAAGAATTATAAAGATAAAATTGATCTTGTTTGCTGCTGCCGTCATTTTTTTCAAGCAAATCCTCCGAATATATTTTTATCAAAAGTTTTAGTTTATTTTTCTCAGCAATGCAAATTTTTTTTAAAACTCGATTCCCTGCTGGGCGTAGATTCCGGCGTGAAACGGATGTTTGACTTCCTTCATTTCGGTGACGAGATCGGCTAGTTCGATGAGTTCTGCGGGAGCATTTCGGCCGGAAACGACGATATGCAGGGCGGGCTGATCTTCTTTAACGGCTTTGATCTCATCGAGAACCGTTTTGAGATCAAGAAATTTGTAATCGAGAACATAGACGAGTTCGTCAAAAACAAGCAGGTCATATTCGCCGCTCCGCATTTTTTCGACGCATACAGCCCAGGTTTCTTCCGAGGTTTTGATGTCCTGAGCGGGATTCTGCGTATCCCAGGTAAAACCGTCGCCCATCGTGTGAACTTCGATGCCCAAAGTTTCGAGTGATTCGTGTTCGCCGTAGCGGTCGTTTTTGGATTTCATAAACTGGATCATACAGCATTTTAAACCCTGTCCCGCCGCCCGCACCATCAAACCGATCGAACAGGTCGTTTTGCCCTTGCCGTCGCCCGTGTTGACGATCAAAAGTCCCTTGGTCTTTTCCCGGTAATCATCCCGCCGCCATTTGTATTTTTTTTCTTTAACTTCCGCCATATTTATAGATTTAAAGTGAAAAAAGTGAAAAAGTAAGTTGAACCATCAAAACCAACTTTTTCACTTTTCCACTTCTTTCACGTTTTTTTTAAGCTAAACTTTTTTCCAGTTCTCTCGAAATTCTTCCGATTCCGTTGGCCGAACTTTGGATGGCCAGCCAAATTGCCTCAATCAGTTCTTGTTCCAATTCATCCCAATCGCCCTCGACCCGGCAACCGGCGGCATTTTTATGACCGCCGCCGCCGAATTGTTCGGCAATGCGGGCAACATTCAGATCACCTTTGGAACGGAGACTGACCCGAAACGTATTCGGCTCGACCTCACGCATATAAACGGACGCGACGACCTCTTTGGCAACCAGGGGAATATTGACAAAACCATTGTTATCGCCGTCAACCGCCTCCGCTTCCTCGATCATCTCAAGCGTCTGCCGCATCGAAGCGATCTTGCCGCTTTCGTCACGTTTCAGGGTTTGCAAAACTCTCTGCATCAATTCAACGCGACTCCAGGAATAGCTGTTATAGACGGCTTCGGAAATATTCGAAGGTTTGACACCAACCTTGACGAGTTCGGAAGCGACCTTTAAGGTGCGGTCGGTCGTGTTCGGAAAATGAAATGAACCCGTATCGGTAACGAGTGCCATATAGACGCATTCGGCGATTTCTTTGGTGATGCGTCCGCCGATGGCTTTGCACAGATTGTAAATCATTTCGCCGACCGCCGAAGCCGTCGGATCAATCCAATTGACCGTCCCGAAATGTTCGCAGGTTGAATGATGGTCAATATTGACGACGAATTGATCTTCGAGTTTGGCTATGCCCGGTCTTTTTACATCCGAGCATTCCATAACGAAAACCGCATCATACTCTTTATCAATTTCCGAAACCTGGCGAATCTTCTCTGAACCGGGTAACTGTCGGTATGAATTCGGGATGTTATCGCGGGCAATGACTTCCGCTTCTTTTCCCAAAGATTTCAAAAGCCACCACAAACCCAGTGATGAACCGATTCCGTCGCCGTCAGGTCTGACGTGCGTCGTGATTGCAAAATTCTGTTTTTTTTCAATTATCTCTACTACTTGACTTAACATCACTTAGAGTGCCGAGTGCCGAGTGCCGGGTGCCGAGCAATTTTTTTTACTCGTCACTATATACTCATTACTCTTCACTGTCCTCATTTTCTAATTTTTCGTTGTGTGAAATTTCATCCAAAAGTTCGCCGATGCGGGTTGCGTTCTCTTCAACCGTATCGCGTGCAAAATGAAGTTGTGGAGCATATCGTAAATTCAAATCC
>JBGTRS010000130.1:0-10417 GCA_041940665.1 Pyrinomonadaceae bacterium
CCGCATCAACGGCCGTATTTTTTTCGGCGTTAAATTCATCGCTGAAAGTCATTTTACGATTTTGATATTGTGCCGAAACGGTCAGAATCGAAAAAATAACTATCATCAAAACCATCGGCAGTTTTAACTTTTTCATAATAGTTCAGCTTTGCCTGAAAATAAATCTATTTCTTTGTTTATTCTTCAAATGTAAAAAGTCCGTCAATCATTTTTTTCATATTTTCAACGACCGCAAACTCGACGGCCGCTTTCGGTTTTTTGATCTCGTCGAGTTTTTTGAACTTTTCATCACGCCAATCTTTAGACGGTTTTTCGTCCTTTTCATATTTTTCGATCACTTCAAGCCCAATGTCCGCAAGGGCTTCGAGATCGTTTGAAAATTGTCCGGCTTCGTGCAGAGCGGGCGAATTTTGGATTAGCGGTCGGAGTTTGATCGCCGTTTTTTTCCAATTTTGAAATATCGTTCTTAAACTTTCAAAATTTTGTCTATCGCGTTCATCGAGAATAACTTCAGTCCACTCATTAAATTCTCTCGCTCCTCTTGCATCGGGCAGAGCGGCATCGATCAAACCCGTTAAAGGATCGAGCATCGTCTGCGGACGCTGTTGATAGCGTTGGTATTGTTTGACGGGCTCGACGAGATCAACCAACGTCTGCAGAGGCGAAATATCTTTTCCGCCGGTCAGACGCCTGAGCAGAACCGCCTGATTACGATTGTGCGTTAAACCCAATTCCTCCAGATGCAGTTTGGTAACTTCCAGCCGCCGATACATATCCGCCACATCGCGGACTTCACGCGGCGACCAGAGGCGTTCGGCAATCGCCGGCATCCGCGTCCAGATGCGGGAGTCAATCGTTTCGGGCGAAACCCATTCGCTCCACATCGTCGCTTCGCCGCCCAGGATTCTTTTTTGTTCTTCACTGGAAAGCATTGTGTCGGCGGGAATCGGATCAACGAGATAATGTTCGGAAGCGGGATACATCAGATCAATGTAGTAGCCGTTTGAAAGAACGCCCGTGTAGCCTTTCCGGGCGGCTTCGGCGAGGGCTTTTTGTCCACGCCACGAATGGATGACGACATCCTTCGGCAGACCGTCAACAAAAATCTCATCCCAGCCCATCATAATCTTGCCGTTTCTCTGCAGAAATTTGAGGATGCGTTTGTTGAAATAATTTTGCAGTTCGTGGTTGTCTTTCAGATCGTTCGCTTTCTTAAAAGCCTGGATCTCGGGATTTGCGTCCCAATGCTTGCCTTCGTTCTCATCGCCGCCGATATGCATATATTCGTCGGGAAAAAGTCCGGCCATTTCGGTCAGAAAAACGTCCAGAAATTCATAGGTTTCCTCTTTGATCGGATTTAAGGTCGGATCGAAAATTCCGGGTTTTCGCTCGATCTCGTAAGGTCCGGGCTGGCTGGCCAGTTCGGGATGACCGACCAGCCAGGCGGTCGCGTGGCCCGGCATATCGAATTCCGGCATCACGCGGATTCCGCGATCCGCCGCATATCTGATGATCTCCTTAATTTCTTCCTGCGTATAAAAAAGTCCGTCCGAACCCAGCCCGTGAAGTTTCGGAAATTTTTTGCTTTCGACGCGAAACCCCTGATCTTCCGTCAGATGCCAGTGCAGAACGTTTAATTTCACCGCCGCCATTCCGTCTATGTTTCTCTTTAAAACGTGCATCGGCTGATAATGTCGGGCGACATCAATCATCAGTCCACGCCAGGGAAAACGCGGTTCGTCCGTTATCAGAACGGCCGGAAAATAGAAACCTTTCGCGTCGCCCTCGAGCAGTTGCAAAAACGTTTCCAATCCGCGCATCGCTCCGAAGGTCGTATTGGCCGTGAGTTTTATTTGATCGCTATTTATTTCTAATCTATAAGATTCATCTTCGCCGAGTTTCGGAATTACGGGCGAAGTTCTTTTCGCCTCGATGATAAATTTGGCATTCGTCGTTTTTGAAATTCCTCGCGGAAAACTCATCACCGTCCGGCCTTCGAGCCGGCGCATGATGCGGAAGATATATCTATCGAGCCGTTCGTCTTCAGCTCCCTGCCGGCCGATCGTAAAATCCTTCGTTAAATCAAAACGCCCGTCATTCCAGACAACGCTTTTCGGAACGGGCATCAGATGATGTACTTTCTGCTTTGATTCTTGAGCGTTCAGTGAAAACAGACAAAACGCCATCATTAAACTTGAAATCGTAAAATTGAAGAATCTTTTTTTCATAAATTAATTATTTTCTTTGTACATTTTTGTATAAATCTATCGCTTTTTGCATACATTCTGCAATTTTGTTCGTGCCTTTTTCAAACATCGTAAAACCGCCGTCCCATTCCCACCAGGCGTTCGGAATATCGAGCCGGCCGAGAGCCGAATAGACGACCTCGGCATGGCGGCACCGGTCTGCCATCGACGGATTTTTGTTGTATGAACCGAACTCGCCGACAAAGATCGGAACATCGTGTTTTTCCGACCAGTCTTTGGCTTCTTTCAGATCTTTGAAAATTCTTTCGGCATCCGAATCTTTTTTGTAGGAACCGATAAGTCTTTCAATCCATTCGCCGCGTCCCGTTTTCGGCGTTTTTATCTTTTTGTCCCGGTCATACGGAAACGGAACGGCTTCGACTTCGGCAAACCCCTTTTCCGTCCAGGTCGCCCCCTGATGGGTGAAAAGGAACGGATCATAAAAGTGAAATGTGTAGATGATATTGTCGTCCTCGAACGGTTTTGAATCGATCAATGCCTGCCGTGAATTCCATTCGTGAAAGCCGACGATGAGGGTGTGTTGCGGAGCGAGCGGACGGACGACCCGGATGATCTGCTCGGCCTGCCAACGCCACGCTTTTGCCGTAATCTTGTTCGGTTCGTTGCGGAGTTCGAAAAAGACTTTTTCGGGATCAGTGTCCTTGTAGCGGAAAGCGATCCGGTTCCACAGATTGACGACTCTTTCGGGATTTTCCGCTTCGGGAATCGAACGGTCGAGTTCCGTGTGATGCAGGTCGATGATCACGTTCAGATCGTTCTTCAAACTCCATTCGATGAATTTATCGGCCGCCTGCAAACCTTCCTCATTCGTCCATTCATAGGGACGCTTCATTTCCATAAAAGCACTGAAACAGATGGGCAGACGAACGGTTTTAAATCCCGCTCTGGCAATATCCGCCAGCATCTTTTCGCGTCTGGCGACCTCTTCGGGCTTGATAAAATCCGAAAAATTCTTTTCCTTTGTGCCGAGCCAGTACTGGTCGAGATATGAAAGGTTCATTCCCAACCCCATCTTGTCCGCCCGCTTTTGGGCAATCGTTTGTGAACGGATCGAAGAAATGCCGAAAATAAGGAAAATTAAAATTAAAGTAAACTTTTTCATATTTTGACGCCGATCTGACCTCGAAAGACAAATTGTCAAAAAAAAATTGCCAATTTTTACAGCCGCGTTGTATAAAGGAACGAGCGGTCAATTTCAAAAAAAGATTCGTGAGCAGAAACCGATAAAATCAGGAGGTCTGAAAAACTGATTTTATTCCGAAACCGAATTTCGTTTCTGCTCACGAATTTTTGTTTATTCAAGCATAAATTTTTTGCTCATTCCGCCGATCATAACGGTAAATTCACCTTTTTCGACCGTCGGTTTATTATCCGTTCCGATAAATGAAAGATCGTCTTTATTCATCGTAAATGAAAGCGTTTTGCTCTCGCCCGGTTCAAGCATAATTTTTGCAAACCGCTTGACACGCTTGCCGGCCGGCGAAAGCGAGGCGACCTCGTCGCGGACATAGACGATAACCGTTTCCTTGCCGGCCCGGTTTCCGGTATTTTTGACCGTAACTTTTGCCGTGATCTCGTCATTCATTCCGATTTCATCATCGCTTAATTCAAGATCGCTGTATGCGAACGTCGTGTAGCTCAAGCCGTGGCCGAAATTGAACTGCGGCGAGAACGGACTGTTTCCGAAATGCGTTTCTTCGACTTCAAAAAGTTTGTGATCGTAATTTAAGTGACTGTTCGGACTTCGCGGATAGGTAAACGGCAGTTTCCCGTTCGGATTGTAATCGCCGAACAAAACATCGGCGACGGCCAGACCGCCCTCATTGCCGGGATTCGGAGCGAACAAAATTCCGCTCAGCCGGTCGGCAATGCGGCTGATGATCCGCGGGCGGCCCTGTGCCATTACGGCGACGACGGGTTTTCCCGTCGCCAGAAGCTGTTCGGCAAATTTCAGCTGTGTTTCGGGCAGAGTCAGATCGGTGATGTTGCCGGGCGTTTCCGTGTAGGAACCTTCGCCGAGACATAAGACCACGACATCCGCGTTTTTCGCCGCCGCAACGGCTTCATTGACATTGACCTCCTTGTCAATATTCGTCGGAGTCGTATTGGCCGGTGTATCCGGCGGCCGGGTGATCTCCGTTCCCTGCACGAACGTAAAGTTGTTACTGCCGACCTTGTCCCTGATCGCCGCTTGAATCGTCTTTTTATCTTTCGGATAAAGCGACGGCTCGGAACCTTGCCAGACATAGGTCCAGCCGTTATTTAAAGAGATCAGAGAATCGGCGGTCGGTCCCGTAACCAGAACCTTTTTATCTTTCGATAAGGGCAGAATGTTCTGGTCGTTTTTGAGCAACACCAGCGATTCGCGGGCGGCATCGAGGGCGGCTCGGGCATATTCGGGTTTACCGAAATTCTCTTTCAAGTCCTCATCCGGCATTCCGTTGTCTTCAAAAAGCCCGAGTTCGAATTTCACCCGCAAGATCCTTCCGACCGCTTCATCGATCCGCGACATCGGAATTTTTCCTTCTTTGACGAGTTCGATCGTTTCCTCCGTAAAGGTCAGATTATACGGCACCATCGACATATCGTTGCCCGCCATGATCGCCATCCGGGCCGCTTCTTTCGTGTCGGGAGCGACCTTCCACATCGTGACGAGTTTGACGATGTCTTCCCAATCGGTAACGACAAATCCGTCAAATCCCATCTCGCCACGCAGAACATCCGTCAAAAGATGCTTATTGACATGCCCCGGCACACCGTTGACTTCCGCCGAATTGACCATAATCGTTCTCGCCCCGGCTTTGACGGCGGCTTCAAAGGGCGGCAGAAAGTACTCACGCATATAATTTTCGGGTATCCAGGCCGGCGTCCGGTCGCGTCCGTTCAAAGGAAAACTGTAGCCGACATAATGTTTAAGACTCGAGGCGACGCGTTTGTTCGACGAAACGTCTTCACCCTCGAGACCGCGGACAAACGCCACGCCCATCACCGACGCGAGATACGGATCTTCGCCGAATGTTTCCCAGAATCTCGGCCAGAGCGGTTGCCGGCCGACATCCAGTACGGGCGAAAAACTCCAGGGAATTCCCGCCGCCCGCGTTTCCATCGCGGTGATTTCCGAAGCTTTTTCCATCAGAACCGGATTCCAGGTCGCTCCCATACCGATCTGTTGCGGAAAAAGCGTTGCCCCGCGGATGTAGTTTGCTCCGTGAATCGAATCTATTCCGTAGATGACGGGAATTTTAAGTCTTGTTCTGCCGGCGGATTTTTGGATCTCACCGATTATCTTATGCCATTTGTCTAAAGGCAGAGCGTGTCCGTTGACGTTCAAGATCGAACCGACCTTGTAATCTTCGATCACCTTTTTCAGCTTTGCTTCGTCAATTTCGATATTCGAATCGCTGCCTTTCGTAACCTGCCCGATCTCGAGCTGAGTCATCTGGCCGACCTTTTCTTCGACCGTCATTTTTTTCAAAAGTTCATTGATCTCGGCCGAATAATCTTTATATTTCGGCCGCTTCTGGGCTTGCAGAAAATATTTGTGGCTGTCTTCGATGTTCTTTTCGGCGGCATCGCGTGATATTCTGCCGTAAGCCAGGCTTTGTTGTAGTGGTGTGCAAAAGGTTGCAAAAAAAGTTATCGCCGTTATTAGAAATGTAGTTATCCTCATTTAACGAATTTTCCTTTGATTGAAGTGACTTGTATTTTTTCAAGGTATTTTATTGTAAAACGCGAAATTCCACAAGATTTTCCGAAGACGAAAAATCAATTCCCGCAGTTTGCGGTCGGTAACCTTGAACGACTTTGTTTTATTACTATACAAAAGTATGCTATAAACAAATAAAATGTCAACATCAGAAGATGTAATTTCAAGAGGTTATTTTGATTTATGAAAAAGATCATCTTATTGCAGATTTCCATATTTTTGGTAATTTTCTCGCAATTTGCCTTCGCTCAAGAAAAAAACCGGCCGGAAGTAATTACGGATAAAGACCAGCTTAAAGCGATCGTGCCCGCAAGTTTTTATTTTGCGGGTTTGAGCGGCGGGACGCAGATGCGGAATTCGGCGGTCGGCAAATTCGGTGAAAAGCGTTTGATCGTCGCCGGTTTGGTTGACGTTTCCGGTTATTCAACCGAAATAAGCGGCGTGTATGAGGGCTTTTTCATCACCGACTCGCCCGTAAAATTCGGCGAAAAAGAACTTGAGATAGGTGCTTACGGCATCGGTTTTGCGAAAAGCGGACAGGTGAATTTATTTGACCTGAGCGGTAAGAAAATTCTTTCAACCGATACGACAAAGGATGAGGAAATACGCCGTCCGCGGCCTTTGATGATGCTACGGGAAAACGATTCCATCAGACTCTATAAAGGACGCGATTACGTTTTGATCGCGGCGAGGCCGCTCAAAACTGAAGAAAAATAATTATCGTCTCCGAACGTTTGCGAAAAAATCACTTTAAGCGTTCGGGCACCTCTTGTTTTCCCGTTTCACCCGAACGGAAAACCGCATCTATCGTTGCGGCATTGCCGAAAGAATCCTCCAGAGATAAAGCCTGTTCTGAATTTTCCAAAATAGCTCTGGAAAAAAGATCGCCCTGGATCGTGTATTGGTTGGCGGGTTCGATCGTTATCTCCTCAACGCTTTTTTCATACAGATCCGTGCCGTCATCAATGAATATCCCGGTCGGAGTTTCCAGCGGAATGTTAAACGGAATCTGCACTTCAAGGCGTCCCTTCGTCCCGAAAAATTGCATCCTTTGATACGGAACAAGCTGGGTCGCACAGGTAAACGCCGTATGACCGTCGGGGAAGGCGAGCATAGCTGAAGTCATTTTATCAATGCCCGTTTCGGAATCTTTTTCGATCAGGGCGAAAACTCCGTTCGGTTCGTCCTCAAATATCCAACGCGAGATATTTATGCAGTAGCAACCGATATCATACAAGGCCCCGCCGCCCGTCTCCGGTTTGTTGCGGATATTTTTGCGGTCAACGTTAAAATAACTGAAAACTCCCGCGACCGCTTTCAGGTCTCCGATCCGTTTTGCAAGGATCAGGTCTTTCACCCTCAGCCAGGACGGATGCGTCCGCACCATAAAGGCTTCCTGAATTTTTACGCCGCAAGCATCCCGCACTTTGATGAATTCCCGAATCTGCGAAGCATTCATTCCGAGCGGTTTTTCACATAAGATATGCTTTCCGGCCTGAGCCGCCTTCCGGGTCCATTCAAGATGGAGATTGTTCGGAAGCGGATTATAGACCGCATCAATTTCGGGATCGGCGAGCAGTTCTTCATACGAACCGTAATGTTTTTTGATCTTCAGACGTCCGGCAGTTTCCGAAGCCTTCTCCGCATCTCTCGAGGCGATCGCCGCAATTTCACAAAACCTGCCTTTTTGCATCGAGGGAATAACTTTCTCGACGGCAATTTTTGCCGCTCCCAAAATTCCCCAACGAATTTTTTCAGCCATATTAGAAAATTAAAAAGACGAGAATTTATTCCCGTCTTGAACTGAGAGAAATATCAATTATCAAAAAGAATTATTTTGTTTGTCCGGCCGTCCGTTCAAGCCGGTCACTTAAAAATATAATTTTTTCGAGCTGGGTCTGGGCTTTGGCCGATTCGTCGGAACCGACCGATTTATCGTTGTTGAAAATGGAACTGCCGACGAATTTGCCGATCACATTGTCGAGTTCGATGATCAGATCGCGCACGCTCTTTGATTCATAATCCTCTTTTTTTGATTCATCCGGTTTTGCCTCGTTTTCATTTGAGCCGAATAAATTCTGCGACAGGCGTTTGGCACTTTCGTTCATTTCAGCGGCGGATCTGTTTATCTTTTTGTAATTGATGATCTTTTCGGTCGTGTAGGCCTTGACGATATTGTCCTGCAGTTTTTGTATCTTTTCAAAGTCATCTTTGACCCTGGCAAATCTGATCTCCTTTTCGCGGTCGGACAGATCCGGGAGAGGTTTCGTCGAATCGCGTTTGATGCGTTCGAGTTCGTTGGAACGCATCTTTATCGAGTCTTCGCGGACTTCGGTTTCCGTTACGGGAACCGGCAATTTTGGAGGAGCCTGAGCCGAAACCGTAACCGTAACCGAGAAAAAAGCGGCCGAAAGCAAAACCGGAAATATTTTCATAATTAACAGAGTATATCAAACTCCATCGAACAATTTCGACAGAAGCTTTCCTTACTGCAAATCTTTCGCCGCTTTTGAAAGTTCGGAACTCAATCTTTCGATCGCTAAGATATCGGTCTGTGTTTTTTTAGCGACTTCCGGGTCAACGACTCTCAAATTTTCGAACATTTTGCTGGAAACAGCCGCCCCGATGGCATTATCGAGTTCGACGATCAGATCCCGCACACTTTTCGTCTCCGCTTTTTCCTCTTTATGCTCCTTCTTTTTTTCTTCGGCATTTTCGGAATTGAATAAATTTGAATTCAAACGCCTGGCGTGTTTATTTATCTGTTCGGCGGATGAATGAATCAATGAATAATCAATTTTTTCTCCCGTCGTGTAAGCCCTCACGATCGCCGCTTGAGATATCTGGATTCCTTCAAAATCCTCTTTTATCTCGGGATATTTTTTCTCGAGATCGTCCTTGACGGCGGTCTCCGTTTTTGCCGATTCGTTTTTTTCCGCTTCACGTTTGATTCTCTCCAGTTCGACCGAACGCAGACGGATATCGTCATTCCGCACCACCGGAGTATCCGGAACAGGCGGCGGCGATGGCGGCGTCGGAGCATCCTGTGCATAAACACCGACGGCGGCCGCGGCCCCAACGGCCAGAATGATCGTCAATTGCTGAATAATATATTTTTTCATTTTTTTTACCTCACGAAATTAATTCCGATTAAAACTTTACTTTTTGCCTTTGGGCTTAGGGCGGATCTTTTCGGCGTCAACGATTCCGCTGCCTTCCAAAACGGCGTAGATTTTGTCCGCCGGCACATCTTTGAGCGTTTCAACCTTGCCCGAATTCCAACGGATCTCGATCAAATCGGCCTTTACGGCTTTACCGAGACCGAAATGAACCCGCAGATCGTTTTGCGATAAATAACTGTCGCCGCTTCTGATCTCGGCGGTTTGCGTAATACTGCCGGTGACGACCTTGACCCTGGCACCGATCGCCAAGGGGTTGCCGACCGTTGCCGATAATTCCAATTTTATCCAGTGATTTTGCCTGTCGCCTTCGTTCATGAGGATCATCGGTTCGCTGTCGAGGTCTTCGACAACGATGTCTATATCGCCGTCGTTATCGAGATCACCGAACGCCGCTCCACGCGAGACCCGCGGTTCGGAAAGTGCCTTGCCGCCCTGCCCGGTCGCATCGCAGAAGGTTCCGTCGCCTTGGTTTATAAAAAGAATTTTGGTCTGTTGATACCCTTCCCCCGAAGAAATCTCATCCATTTGCGGATAAACGTGACCATTGACGACGAACAGATCGAGCCACGTATCATTATCGAGATCGAAAAAGCCCGTTCCCCAACCGACATAAGGACGCGATTTTTGGGCGACTCTGGCGGAGAATGAAACATCCGTAAAATCGTATTTTCCATTGTTGCGGTAGAGCGTATTGTATTCGTCGGCAAAATTCGTTACGTATATGGCCGGTCTTCCTGTATGCAGATAATCGCCGACGGCCACGCCCATCGAGCCTTGTTCCGAACCGTCGCCGCTGACGCCGGTGCCCGACAGCAAACCGATCTCTTCAAATTTTCCCTTGCCTTTATATTGATAAAAGAAGTTCGGCGTCGAATCGTTGGCGACATAGAGGTCTTGTTGTCCGGTTCCGGCAAAATCGGAAAAAACGGGCTGCATTCCGTAGAAACCGTCCGGATCGGTCATTGCGGCCTGTTTCGTCACATCCGAAAAGGTGCCGTCGCCGTTGTTCTTGAACATGCTGTCGCCCGCTCCCTTCAACCCGCGGGGACCGCATTGAACGTCAACGCCACGGTATTTGCAGGTCGGCAGCGAACCGAAGCCGGGCAGATCGTTGAGATCAAAATCCACATAATTGGCTACGACGAGATCGAGAAACCCGTCGCCGTCAAAATCGCCGAACGCCGCCCCGGCCGACCAGCGTTTATCGGAGACGCCGGCTTTTTTCGTCACGTCCGTAAAAGTCCCGTCGCCGTTGTTTTCAT
>JBGTRS010000131.1:0-10353 GCA_041940665.1 Pyrinomonadaceae bacterium
CCTATCCTTGCGGGCGACATGATGCAGCAGGGCCACTTCTTGCGCCAGAAATTTTCCCAGGTCATAGCGACTGGCAATCGTTGTGCGCGCTTGTCTGCCCAACTCGGCTGCGCGCGTGGAGCGAAGCAATCGCTGCCAAGACGCACTGCGGCCGAACCGTTCGAAATCCGCCAAAAGGTTTTTCTTGAAGCAAAGAATTTTCAGCCCGTTCTGCCCGATTCAAAAGAACGCGATCAGGTTCTGGAAAAAGCGGCCGAAGCATTCCAAACGGACGCGGAAACCATTCGGGGCACGCTTTACGCCGATCTGCCCGATGAGCAGAGGCTTTCATACTTCGACGAAATTTCGCCCGTAGATCTCTTAGACCGCTACAATCTCGCTCAAGCTCAAGCCCTGCTTTACCGTTGCGTTCAGCGATCAAACATTTCGGTTTGATCCATTCGATTTCGGGCGACGCCGGACAAGGCTACGAAATTACCATTACGGGAGCGGCCTCGCTCTTTCACCGTTCGCAAAAATACGGCATCCAGATGGCGGTTTTTCTGCCCGCTTTGCTTCTTACCGGAAACTGGAAAATGCGGGCCGAAATCTATGACAAAAAATACGGCAATGCGGTTTACGAACTTTCGGGCGAACAGGAAGTTTTGAGTTCGTGCTATGCGGACGAGCCGAAATTTGAAAATCCGCTGTATGAAAAGTTGAAAACCGATTGGGATAAATCTTCCGTTCAGTGGGTTTTGGAAGAAAACAAAGAAGTGATAGACCTGGGCAAAACCGCATTTATCCCCGATTTTGTTTTGATCCCGCCGGACAAAAAAGAAAAGGTCTATCTCGATATTCTGGGATTTTGGACACCGAAACTGATAAAAAAACGTCTCGAACAGTTTGCCGGCACAAACTTTAAAAACTTTATCCTGGCCGCTTCACAAGAACTCCGCGGAACCCGCGAAGAGGAAGTATTTAACGACGAGAACACAGTCTTTTTCAAATCCGTCATCCGTCCGCTTCTGCTGGAAGAAACGGCCCGGAAAATCTCGAATTCAAAATAAAAAAAGGCGTTGCCGAAAATGTTTTCGGCAACGCCTGAAAGGTTTTACAAATTGCCGTTCGAATTAGAATTCAAAACGGGCGGCAAATTGAAACTCACGGGCAGGTGCAGCAGATGTGATCTGTCCGAAAGTTGAACTGTTGATATTTGCAAACTGCGTATTGTTATTGAAGTTGACATGATTCAACAAGTTGAAAGATTCAGCTCTCAGTTGCAGTGTAATTGATTCCGTAAATTTAATGTTTTTCAGCAAAGCCGCGTTGACATTAAAGTATGACGGTCCATTGATAAGTGTTCTGGCAATATTTCCGGTTTGTCCCGGAGCGACATTGAAGAACACCTGTCCGGGGAACGTGGTATTCGAGTTGGACGGATGGATATATCCGTTCGAACCGGTACCGGTAGCCGGATTAATGACGGACGGATTTATATAGTAAATTCTGCCATTAGCTTCATAGACTCCGGCTAAGGCCTGAATCTGTTGATTGGTTAATGTGCTGAATGCCGTCTGTCTTCCTGAACGGGCTGCCCGATTCAATGTTCCGCGGGTATCTACGAAAGTGATCGGAGCACCGGTTGACCATTGTGCAAGACCGGAAAGCTGCCAGCCGCCGAAGATCATATTCAGGACGCCGCCTTTATCCATAAACATTTTGCCTTTACCGAACGGTAATTCATAAATACCGTTAAAGTTAAAGGTATGTGTTTGGTCAAAGTGGGCTTTGGTTCTGCAGACGCGGTTCGAAAAGCTGTTGGCTTGTTCCGATCGTATCCGTCAGGTTTTTCGAGAATGTATAGTTTGCCTGGAAATACAAACCGTCGGAAAAACGGCGGCGGACTTCCATTTGCAAAGAATTGTAATTATACGATCCGGCATTTGTGAACAGTTCGATCTGACCGATATTCGGGTTCGGATAGAAATTCACGAACGGAACTGCGGCCGGGTTGGCAAGTGTCGGATGATTGTTTCTTCCGGTTGTGATAAAGCGGTGTGCCAGATCGGCAACAAGACCGTTTCTCAGATCGGAAATAAACTGAGCGAGCGTAACGCCTGCTCCAACGGCGAGTCTTCCCGTCGAACCAGTTCCGCCGTTTTGGAAGATTGTCAGAGCCTGACAACCCGTTACCGTACCCGGATCACAGAAGGGAGTTGTTGCTCCCGGCAGAGCCATGTTGGATTGAGCTCTCAGGAAATCCGCCAGGAAACCGTTATTGATAATATCGATCTGATTGAGGTCAACACCTCTTGTCAGATTGTTACTGCGGCTTCCGACATAGCGGATTTCAAATGCCGTGTTTCCGAAGAATTCGCGTTGGAAGCCGATGCTGTATTGCTCGACTTTCGGAATCTGCAGTTTCGGATCAACCGCATTGGCAATCCCGAAAAATCCTTGAGCCGATGTGTTGTTTTGCAGGAACGAACGCGGCGGAGGAATAAAGGCCGGCGGATTGATTGCCGGTAAACCGCCGCTCAGACGGGAATTCAACTGGGTTGTTCCGGTCGGTCCGAGCGGACTGTTGGTCGCCCGTCCGAGTCCCAGGTTGCCGTTGATCGTTCCGTTTAGAGAAGTAATGATCGAGTCATTACCGTAGATGTGGCTGTAACCTCCGCGGATCACCGATCTGCCGGCCGAACCGAACAGGAATTTGCCGATTCCCGATTCAAAGGTCGGTGTGTAAGCAACCCCGATATTCGGAGCAAAGTTGTTGTAATCCGTTTTGTAGTAAAGAAATTCTTTACCCGCATTTGTGCCTAAAACATCATAAGATCCGTTTCCGGCCAGCAGAGATGCCGCCGGGTTATCAGGATCGGAAATGACGGGTTCGAGACCCAAACCGTTGTTCAGTTTCATCGCCGGATAGAGTTCATATCTCAAACCGAGCGTTAAGGTCAGATCTTTGGTCACGAACCATTTATCCGAAACATAGAGCGAGTGGTTCGAGTTTCTGAACGGCGAAAGGTTTCTGACTGCCGAATAACCCGATGTCGGGCTGGTCGTATTGAACCCTTGTGTCGCACTATTGACCAAACCGGCCATGATCGCCAACAGGGAATTTGCCGTCGAAAGTTGGGTGGTGCTGATCAAACTGCCGGAACCGCCCTGGTTCGGAAAATGAGTGGTTTGAAGAGTTGTGGTCGTAGCGGCATTGACATTGGTCACACCGACAATGTAGTTCGGAACGATCAGAACATCGTTGTAGGAATTTACTTTGTATAACTGGAACTGACCGCCGAATTTCAGGGAATGTTTACCGAGAACGAGATTGGCGTTATCGGCAAATGTGTATAACTTATTGTTACGTCCCTGATCCATAAAGATGTTGTCCGGCTGACTGATGATGCCGGCCAGCGTTCCGCTGGTCGTTCCCGAAGGCCCGATGAAATATGACGGAATGTCGCTGGTTCGGTCAAAAGGAACAACGCTCGTGAAAATTCCCCAACGGGCTTCATTGATAAAGTTATCGCTCAGAACCCGGCGGTATGAAATTGTAAACTGCGTATTTTCAGAGAACTGGGTTACTTCCGGCACTTCACTGAATCCGGTCGTGTCAACATCGGGACGCAGGTTGGTTTCCTTGTTGTAACTGAAGACGGCATTGACGCTGTCTTTTTCGGTCGCGTCAATGTCAATTCTGGTCGTATAGGTATTGCGTTCCTGGTCGGCTCTTCGGTTAAATGCAAAACCCGTTGTATTTAATGAATCACCGCCGCTGGCGTTGCCCGCCGCCGGTAAGACATTAATAATGCGGGCTTGCGATATCGGATCAATGGTTCCCGGAATACCTTGAAATCCAAGTCCCTGAGCAAAGGTCAGAATATTCGTGACCGTACAGATACTTCCGGCGGAACCCGACGGACAGGAAATGCCGCCGCTGTTGATCGGATTACCGGCTGTCGCCCGGTTGAACTGAAATGTTCCGACTCTGGCCGAAGGTGTCAAGATCGTTCGGGTGGCACGGGATGAAATGGGGTCTTTGATTCCTTCATAAGCAAAGAAGAAGAAACCCTTGTTCATATCAAAAAGCGGTCCGCCTTCACCGAAGTGAAGTGTCGGGAAAGGTCCGCCGATCTTTCCGCCGTATTGATTACGGTTGCGGAACGGCGGGGCTTTTGCTACCTCAGCCTGAGTTCCGTCAGGATTCAACGTGCGATTGTTGAAAAAGCTGTTGGCGGAAAAAGCCGAGTTTCGGTTGTAGGCGAACAAAGCACCGTGAAAATTCTGTGTTCCGCGGGGCGTAACAAGGATGATCTGGGCTCCGCCCGAACCGAGGTCGGATTCCTGATTCGAGGTGGCCAATGTAAATTCGCCCGTGTCGTCAACCGACGGTCTGCCCGGAGCAAAATCCGTGGCATTGGTTCGGATGAATTGGTCATTGATGCTGATACCGTCACGGGTGATATTGGTCATCGTGGTTCTCAAACCGTTGATAGAAGTTCCTTGAAACGGATTGCTGGCAACACCGGGTTGCAAGGTGGTCAAATTCAAAGGATTTCTGGTGATCAGCGGAAGAGATAAAATTTGTTGCGGGCTGACGGTATTCGTCACCTGGGAAGTCGTTGACGTAACAATATCGGCACCGGCCGTGACGACTACGGTTTCTTGAACTTCACCGAGTTCAAGGGTTTGATCAAGCGTGTACTCTCGGGCAACATCAACCTTGACGTTGTTGGCCACAAAAGTTTTGAATCCTTCAGCCGTAACTTTTAAGTTATAAGTTCCCGCTTCCAGTTGCAGAAAGCGATACTGACCTGAAGAATCTGTTGTTACTGTTGTTTCTTTACCTGTTTGATTTGATGTAATGGTTACGGTCGCACCGGGTAAAGCACCGTCGGGACCTGAAACAGTCCCTGATAAACGACCAGTCGTTGTCTGTGCGAATGCAGCGAATGTGCAAACTAATATCAGAAAAACGCTGGAAATGCATTTTTTCATAATTGCCCCTCCAATTTTGGCAAAATTTATTTGAAATTTTTGATTTCTTTTGTCTATGCTTCCAACGCAGATAAAAGTTCGTGTCGTATTCAGCAATTTTGATGCCAAAAACGGCTTGAGTCTCTAAACTTAAAAAATTCAATAATTTGATTATCGGCTGATTTTTCGGAAAGATTTGAATCTATAAAAGATTGGATGAAAAATTTGAATAAATCTAGAATTTCGGATGAGCTGTTTATTTTCTAAGCACCCTGTTTTTAATACTCCAAATCAATTTTTCTACTGTTCCAGCAGGTCATTTCGCTTTCAATAAAACTGACGTTTCTTTTTTATTTACAACCGCTCATTTAATCGGATAAGCTTTTATAACTCTTCCGACTAGGAGTTTATATGAATCAGGAAAAAATCTTGAAGGAAGTTCGCTTCCTGAAAATTTATGCGTTTGCGGTAACGCTTGTCTTTACGGTCGTTTTACTGACGGCTTTTGCGGTTGATAAAAAACAAAAATTTGAAGAGATTGATGTCGAAAGAATCAATATCGTCGAAAAAGACGGCAAATTAAAAATGGTCATCGCCAACAAAGAACGCCAGCATCCGGGCATTGTGGACGGAAAATACTTTAAGGAACGCGAAGGGCAGAGAGCCGCCGGAATGATCTTTTTCAGCGAAAAAGGCGACGAGATCGGCGGTTTGATCTTTGACGGCAACTCCGACAACCGTCAGGGAGCGGCTTATGTTAAAAGTTTTAAAATTAAGCGTCTGAAAAAGCCCTTCCTCACGGTCGGGCTACTGACACCAATTTTCAAAAATACATAATGCGTCGGACTTTGCATCAAACAAAATTTATACCGAAACCCTCTAAAATTTTTTCAAAAACAACGACTCTGTTAGATTTTCCAGATAATAAAAATATGAAAATTCTTAAATTTCCCGCTTTCTGCTTTGTTGTCATATGCTTTTTTCAACTGGTTTGTTTATCCCAAACTTCAGAAAAATCTGATAAAGAAACCGCCCGATTTGTAAAATCAGGTAATCTGTCTCAATTTGTGCAGGAGTTGAATGAACTCGGTAAAATCGGCTACCGCGTCGAAAAATCCTTTAACTACGGCGGCAACGCTTCAAGGTTTCAGGGCTTTGCCGCCGTTCTTAAATTGGAAGAAGGCAACACATACGAATACGATTGGCTGACCAGTCCGAACAAAAATTTTCTCGAAGGCCGTTTAAACAATCGCACCGAATACGGATTTTATCCCGTCGAAGTTTACGGCATTACGGCTTGCGATAATAGAGAATCCGCTGAGGATAAAAATCCTGACATTATAGATACGCCTCTCCTCAAACTCAGTAAGGGCGATGTCTTTTTACTCGAACGCAAAAACGGCATTAAACAAAAGCTGAAAAACTACAGAGTTTTCACGGCCGACCTCGGACTCGGAAAAAATCCTTCGGAAAAACTGCAAACCGCTCTCGATCAAGTTTCCGCCGAATATGTTCCTTTCAAAATTCTTTTCAACAAAGGCGGAGCTCTCGATTTTTCCGTTTCGGTCGTCGTCGAAGACGATTTCACAAAAGATTCCGGCGAGAAAACCGATTACAAATTCGTCAAAGAAGTCAGAGGTTTTGAAAAGGAAGTAAACCTCCTTGCTAAAAACGGCTACAGATTTCTAACCGGCAGACGCATCGGTTTGATCAAATATGTCGTTATGGCCAAAAATTCCGCCGCACCGACTTCATATATTTTCGTTGACCAGGAGAAATACGAAAAGGAAACCACGAAACCAGCAACAGCCATCGCCGCCTACCAGGCCAAATTCATCGGCGATTCCGACTGCGACTCCGACAAATCCAACGGCGATAAAATTCTGTTTGAAGAAAAACCCGCCAAAACCAATTCCTCGATCGAACTGAAATACTTAAAACTCGCCGACACCGACGAGGAAAATAAAGAAGTCAAAAAATTGCTCAAAGAAGGTTTCATCATCAAAGACGGTTTCTTTGAAAACGGAATTGTTTTGATCCTGGAAAAAATATGAGCAAAGACAGGTTTGTTTGAGAATTTATGAAGATTTGAATGAAACTCTTTTCGATAGAATTAATCGTCTGCGAAATTCCCTTTGCCGAAATTCTATGCCCAAATTGAGTTTGAAAAGAAATTATTTGATAAACTCACTCATTTCAAAGAAAGGAATTAACCGTTGAAAACGGTGCCAGCATAAAGCCCCGTGTGCAAACGCGGGGGCAATCAAAATAAATCACATTAGCCCATAAAATGGGCGACAGCTGTTGTAAGTGCGGGCAAAGATGCCTTTGAATAAACCCTGCTTGTTTAAACGGACATTTCAGCTAAAATTGAATGGCTTATTAAACTGTGTTAGGAATATGTAAAACAAATATTAATATCTGATAGAAAAAGCATCACACCGTCTAACGAAGGAGTTCAATCTTTATGAACCTTGAAATAGCTTTCTTAATCATCGTATTGATCGGAATGGTTGTGCTTTTTCTGACGGAAAAGATTCCGATTGACCTGACCGCTTTTTTGGGACTCGTGATTCTGATCTTTACCGGTTACGTAACGGCAGATCAGGCGTTTACGGGCTTTGCTTCATCGGCGGTAATTACGATGCTCTCGATCTTTATCGTCAGCGGAGCTTTGATGAATGCGGGAGTGGCGGATTTTGCCGCCGTCTGGATTCACCGCATTGTCGGCAGTAGCGAACTTCCGCTTTTGATAACCATTATGATCACGGCGGGCGTTCTCTCCGCTTTTATGAACAACATCGCCGCCACTGCCGTGCTGATGCCGGCGGTTGCCAGTCTCAGCCGACGGGCGGGACTTCAACCATCCAAAATTTTTATTCCATTATCGTTCGGTGCGATTCTCGGCGGAACAACCACGCTTGTCGGAACGCCTCCCAATATCTTAGCGGGTTCAGTTCTCTCGGATCGCGGGCTGAAATCTTTTGAACTGTTCGATTTTACGATCTTAGGCGGAATCGTTCTGGCACTCGGTGTTATCTATATGGTGACGATCGGGCGAAAACTTCTGCCCGATCATAAATTACAAGAGGATGATCCCGGACAGGAATTGGCGGAATTATACCGGCTTGAAGAATCTTCGTTCACCATCAGAATTCCGCACGGTTCACCGATCGAGAATAAAACTCTGGCTGAAACGGGCATCGGCAATGCACTCGGAATTCAGATCATCGCCGTTCTGCGTGAAGGACATCGAATGCTTGCTCCTCCGGCGGAAACGCTTCTGCGGGCGGGTGATGAACTCTTGGTCAGCGGCAGTCGGGAACGCCTTGCGGAAACTTTGCAGATTCAAGGTTTGGATGTTGATGAGACGGTCGGTGAGCAGATCCGTCTTCCCCAACGCGGCGTGAGCGGTGTTAAATTAAGACTCAAAAAAGCATCCGAACTTTCCGGCAAATCGCTCCTCGAACACAACTTTCGGAAACAATTCGGCGTAGCCATAATGGCGATCAAACGCGAAGGAGAACGATTCACCAAAAGCGTCGGCGATATAACGCTTCAGGCGGAAGATTATCTTTTCGGCATCGGAACGAGCGAGAAGGTGGCGAATCTTGCTGAGCATTCTAATCTATTTGAGATAGAACTTTCCGGTGTCGCCGCACTCGACGAATTAAACGACGAGCCGGTTCTCGTTCTGCGTCTGCCGGGCGAATCTCCGCTTGTCGGAAAAACCGTTGCCGAAAGTCAGGTATCGGGATTGATGAGCATTATGATTATCGGCATCCTTCGGGATGATAAAGTCGAATGGACGATCTCACCCGATGAGGTCTTAAAGGCGGACGACCGTTTGTTCGTCAGCGGAGAAAAAGAAAAACTAAAATCTCTTTTGAAGATCGGCAATGTCGAACTCGTCTCGCATCCATCATCGCCGGAACTCGAATCCGAAGAGGTCGGCGTTGTCGAAGCAACTATCGCCCCGCGATCCACGCTCGACGGACGAACACTCGGCGAAGTGGAGTTTCGCAAAAGACGCGGATTACAGGTTCTCGCCGTCTGGCGGCAGGGTTCTCCGATCCGCGAAAATCTCGCTGATCTCTCATTAAGAGTCGGCGACGGATTGCTTCTGCAAGGCAAACGCAAGGCACTCGCCGAGCTTCCGAAAGACAAAGACCTCGTTGTCCTTTCGGAAGTTTTCGCCACTGAAAGGAAGGTAGAAAAAGCACCGTTTGCCGTTGCCGGACTCTTTTTAATGATCGCTCTGGTTCTCACGGGTTTTCAACCGATTCAAGTCGCCGCTTTTGCCGCCGCGACATTTGTCGTGCTGACCGGAGTGATCTCTATGAAAGAAGCTTACAGAGTCATCGAATGGCGGGCGATCTTCTTGGTCGCGGCGGTTCTGCCCGTCGGAATCGCCATGGAAAGCAGCGGAACGGCTCAACTGATTTCCCAAAATCTGGCAGTTGTCGCCGGAGAATTCGGTCCATATGTCGTCCTCGCATCGCTGATCGTTTTATCAAGTCTCTTGAGTCAGGGACTCGACGGAGCCCCCGCCGTTGTCTTGCTCGCCCCCGTCGTTTTTTCGACTGCGGAAAAACTGGAAATTTCCCCATACCCTTTGATGATGGGCGTTGCCCTCGCGGCTTCGGCGGCGTTTATGACGCCTTTCAGTCATAAAGCAAACCTGCTCGTCATGGGGGCGGGCGGTTACAGAAGCTGGGATTACGTCAAAGTCGGCACACCTCTGACAATCGTCATCCTCGCCGCTTTGGTCTTTCTGGTTCCGGTTTTCTTTCCGTTTTGATCAATCTATTTTCGGAGATTTATGCTCAGATAGATTTTTAATGATTTACAGATGTCTGTGGTATTTTATCCTTGTAAAATAAATTTGCTATGCGTGATTTTGTTGAGAAAGGTTCGATCGTTCGCCGGATTTGGGGTGATCCCGATCTGATCTTGCTTGTGTTCGCGGGTTCTGCCGCCGAATTTGCACTCAATCGGGCGGTTGACTGGCTTTTTTTTACGGGTAAGATTCCCGGCGATCCGATCGGGCGGTTTTTCTCGACGGTCGCTTACGCCCAAAAGATCGTTTTTGCCGACGAGGAACGGGCAAACGAGATGATCGGGCGGATCAACGCCATTCATACGGGAGTCGAACAGGCACGCGGGGCTTCGATTCCCGAATGGGCATACCGCGACGTGCTTTATATGCTCATTGATTATTCAAAACGTGCCTTTGAACTGCTTCATCGCCCGCTTTCTAAAAGCGAACAAACGGAGCTTTTTGAGACGTTCCGGCGTTTGGGCGAAACGATGAATATCCCGGAATTGCCAAGCGTTTACGCGGAATGGCAAAAAGACCGCCGCCTGCATCTCGAACGCGATCTCGAATAC
>JBGTRS010000132.1:0-5998 GCA_041940665.1 Pyrinomonadaceae bacterium
CGTCCGCCGCCGCCCTCTATTTCGCCGAAATGCTGTTTGACGTATTCACGCGAACCGTACAAACCCTGTTCTTCGCCCGACCACAGGGCGACACGGATCGTCCGCCGCGGTTTTAGATTGGTGGCGAGGATAATTCTCGCCGCTTCCATCGCCACCGCCGAACCGGCAGCGTTATCGGTGGCCCCGCCCGATGCGTGCCACGAATCGAGATGGGCTCCGACCATGACGATCTCGTCCTTCAAATTCGGGTCGGTTCCGGGAATTTCCGCGATGGTGTTGTAACCCATCAGGTCTTCATCATGATATTGGGTCTGAATGTTGACCTTCATTTTCGGTTTTTCGCCGTGTTTGAGCAGACGCACCAATTGATTGTAATTTTCCGTCGCCATCGTCATCTGCGGGATCATCCGGCTTTCGGCTTCCTTGTCGTACGCACTCAGACCGCTTCCGCCGAATATGTCCTGGATCGAGGCCGGGACTTTGCCGCCGACGCTCGCACCGGAAACAAAGATCGTTCCCCCGTCGCCTTTACTGCTGTTGTCAACCATCACCGCCGCATCTTCTTCGAGCAGAAAGTTCAAACTCTTGATGCTCAAAGCCCGGGCATTGACAAAGTCCCGTATCTGCTCGGGCGAAAAATTCTGATTGTTGCGGCCGTTTTGCATCAAGGACGGATCGGGAGCATTGGCCATCTCAAGCAGTTGCGAATCCGTCCACCGGCGGCCGATGCCGTTAAAATCGGGTTTCAACTCACGCATATTGTCAACCAGCACGATCGCCCCTTTTAATTTTCCGCGGTATTTTTCAAAATCCGCATCGGATTTTATCTGCAGATGAACGACCTCACCCGTCACCGCACCTTTGGTCGAAGGCGACCAGGCCTTCGGATAGGCGATCAAAGGAATCGCCTGCGGTTCGACGATCTGAGCGGAAAATTCCTTCAGCGACCAACCGCGTCCGAACGGTCCCCAGGCCTCGAGTTTGGCGTTCTGCATTCCCCATTTGGCCATCGTATCGCGGGTCCATTCGTTCGCCCGCTTCATATTCGGCGAATTCGTCAACCGTCCGCCGATCACATCGGTCAGATAACTCAAAGTTTCCATCACCTTCGAGTTTTCGCCCGTTCCTTCCGCTTTGATCTTTTCGATAACTTCCGGTGGTGCCTGATAAACCTTCGCTTTGGCAAAAGTAAACATCGGCACCAAAAGAACGTAAAGCGAAACAACGACAACAAATTTACGTCGCAACATATAAATTTCTCCTGTATAAATTTTTTTTCAGATAAAATTCGGTTTGTGGATACTTTATACCACAAAAGAAATACAAAGGTTTCAACTTTGTTCAAAAAAGCGGATTTGATGAATAAACTTTGAACTCTGAACCTTGAACTTTATTTGGTTTGCCAGGTAAGCGTAACGGCGGGCGGGACGTTTTTGATGATGAGCGGGCTTTTGGTTGATTTGCCGTAGCGGTTTCGCATATATTCACGCAGTTTGATGGCCGACGGCATATAGTAACCGTGAGCATATTGAAAGGTGCGGAACATACAGCCCTGCTCCATAAATTTGTCTATCTGGGCAAAGATCCGGTCATTGACCTCGTTCGGCATCGAAACGAACGGCAGTCCCGACAGAATGTATTCGACCTTGCCGAGTTTCGAACGTCTGTGCAGAGCAAAGGATTTGCAGGCGTTTCCACGCATAAAACGCATTTCGGGAAATTTTCGCCGGAGACATCTGACCAGATTTTTATCCAGTTCGATGCCCAAATATGATTCCTTATTCGGAACGGTTTGGCGGATCAGATTTGTAAAGGCACCCGTGCCGACACCGAGTTCGAGAATGACGGAATCCTCGTTCGGCTGGATTCCTTCAAGCATTTTTCTGGCAAGCTCGGGCGAACTCGGAGCGATCGCCCCGACTTTCAAAGGGTTTTTTAGAAATGCCTGAAAAAATTCGATGTTCTCGTGCATACAAAAATACTTTCTGAGAATAAAAGTTTAGATTGCAAACTTTTTATTTGGCTGAACTTGTCGCCGTCGTTTCCGTCCCGGATTCCGCTGTTGGTGTTTCGACGCTTATTTTATAATCACATTCCTCATTATTGCAATAGCGGACAGTGCCGTCGCGTTTGGTCGTCTTTTCCAGAAGGAACGGAGCATTGCAGTTCGGGCAAATTTCCTTGACGGGTTTGTTCCAGAAAACGACGTCGCAGTCCGGATACTCGTTACAGCCGTAAAAGACTTTGCCGCGGCGGGATTTCTTGACGACGATCTCGCCCTTACAGCCGGCCCGCGTACAGGGCATCCCGATCGTTTCCTGCTTGATGTATTTACATTTCGGATAATTCGAGCAGGAAATAAATTCGCCGAAGCGGCCCTCGCGTTTGACGAGTTTGGCCCCGTCTTTCGGACAGGTTTCGTCGAGTTCAACCGGCGGGGCGACGGGTTTTTGCTCGCCTTTCGGAATCTTGCGGATGTTTTTGCATTCGGGATAACCCGTGCATCCGTAAAACGCTCCGAAGCGTCCTTTTTTCAAGGCCATCTCCCGGCCGCAAAGTTCGCATTCGGGAATTTCGACCTTTTCTTCCGAACCTTCGGCCGTCTGCTCACTGCTTTCTGCGGATTTTTTCGAGCCGACTTCCCGCGTGTTCTGGCATTCGGGATAATTTTCGCAGGCCAGAAACTGGCCGTAGCGGCCGAATTTGATGACCATTCCGGCCCCGCATTTTTCGCAGACTTCATCGGTCGGGATCGCCTGTTTTTTCTTGCCTTTGATGTTTTCCTGAGCGGCTTCGAGTTTGGCGGAAAATCTTTCGTAAAAAGACTTCATCGCTTCCCGCCAGTTGAGTTTACCTTCTTCGATCTCATCGAGACTGTTTTCCATCCGGGCGGTGTATTCCGTATCGAAGATCTCGTTGAAATTTTCAACCAGCAGATCATTGACGGTCGTGCCGAGTGCCGTCGGATGAAACCGTCCGTCAACCTTTTCGACGTATTCGCGGCTCTGGATCGTCGTCATAATCGCCGCGTAAGTCGAAGGCCGGCCGACGCCGTTTTCTTCGAGGGCTTTGACCAGAGTCGCTTCGGAATATCGCGGCGGCGGTTCGGTAAAATGCTGATTCGGCGTGATCTCGTTCAATTTTAACTCATCGCCTTTTTCAACCGCCGGAAGACTCAAATCTTCCCCGTCATCGTCGTCGCTCTTTTCCGAACTGCTTTTCGCTTCCTGATAAACCTTCAAAAATCCGTCGAACTTCTGCACCGAACCCGTCGCCCGGAACATAAAACGTCCGGCTTTGATGTCGATCGTCGTCCGGTCAAACAAGGCCGGCGTCATCTGCGAGGCGACAAATCTCTGCCAGATCAGAGTGTAAAGTTTGAGTTCGTCGGCCGATAAAAACTTCTGCAAAGATTCGGGCGTCCGTTTGACATCGGTCGGCCGGATCGCTTCGTGGGCGTCCTGAGCATCTTTTTTGGAACGGAAAAATCTCGGTTTTTCGGGCAGATATTTTTCGCCGTATTCACTGCCGATAAATGAACGGGCATCATTTAAAGCGTCATCGGAAACGCGGGTCGAGTCGGTTCTCATATAGGTGATGAGTCCGACCGAACCTTCCGAACCGAGTTCGATTCCTTCGTAGAGTTTTTGAGCAACGGTCATCGTCTTTTTGACCGAAAAACTGAACCGACGCGAAGCATCCTGCTGTAATTTCGAAGTGATAAACGGCGGTGTCGGATTTCGTCTTGCCTCTTTTTTGGTGACTTCATCAACGATAAAATCTTCTTTTTCGGCTTCTTCGACGATCTCCTTCGCCTGTTTTTCGTCTTTGATATGGACTTCCGTTTTCTTGACGTCCTCATCAAATTTGCCGAGTTTAACTACTTTATCTTCGATCTGCCGCAGTTTCGCATCAAAATTCGGCGGCAGTTTGGCCGCCAAATTGGCGATCACCGACCAGTATTCGGTTTTGACAAACGCTTCGATCTCGCGTTCTCTTTCGACAACTAATCGTACGGCCACCGTCTGAACTCTTCCCGCCGAAAGTCTGCCGCCGATGGTTTTCCAAAGGATCGGCGAAACTTTATAGCCGACGAGCCTGTCCAAAACACGCCGTGCCTGTTGAGCATCAACCAGGTTTTTATCAACTTCCTTCGGATGTTCAAACGCTTCGAGAATCGCTTTTTTCGTGATCTCGTTGAACATCACGCGGTGAACGGGCTTTTTATTCCGCTTGGTCAGTTCTTCCGCCAGGTGCTGACAGATCGCTTCGCCTTCCCGGTCGGGGTCAGCCGCGAGATAGATCGCTTCCGACGCCTTCGCCGCTTTTTTCAGCTCCGAAACGGTTTTTTTATTGTTGCGTTTCTTTTTATCGGGAATAATTTCGTAAGTCGGCTCGAAATTATTTTCGACATCAACGCCCAGATCCTTCGACGGCAGATCCTTGATATGCCCGATCGAAGCCATCACCTTGTAATCGCTTCCCAGGTATTTATTGATTGTTTTCGCCTTCGCCGGCGATTCTACGATAACTAGATTTTTGCTCATTATTTATTAAACTTCCCGAGTCCGACGAAAAAATGTCAGACAATCCTCGCGTCTGACATTTATAAACAGAAAAAATTTTTCTTGTCAAACTTTTTTTCAACTTAACTCATTTCGCCGTAAATTTCCAAATCGTGTCCTTTCCACCGATGAGAATATCTTCCGTTTCGTTGTCCGCCGGCAAAACGCTGATGGTTTCGGCTTCTTCCGAAAGCAATTCGTGATAGACGAGTTCGCCGTCCGGTCTATAAACGTAAAAATTTGCTCTCGGCAAACCGATATAGGCACCGATGATAGCCAGATACTTCGGTTCTTTTTCTTTTAATCTGACCCAAAATGCTTTCGGAAAGGCGATGTCTTCACTGTCATCTATGAAAGAATATTCATCGAACGGAACTTTTACTTTTCGCGGGTTTTTCAGCCTTACCGAACTTAAAGGGGCATCCGCTTCGAGGATTTTATTTTTTTCGGAGTCTTCGCATCTTAGTTTGCTTTCGAAAAAATCACAGAATTGCAGGGTTTTCGATTTATCTTCATTTTCAAAAAACAAAACCGCATCCTGTGAATCGCCGCTTTTTATTTCTTTGATAACCTCGCCTTTTCCGTTGCGGATCTGTTTTCCGGCCTCGATCAATTCATTCGTGCCGTCATTATCCAGATCATTTATAAAAAGTTTATTGCTTGGAAATTCATCTTTTTGTAGCCACAATTTTTCGCCTTTTTGATTAAACGCCTGGAGTCCGACGTTTTTTTGACCGATGATAAATTCGCTGATGCCGTCATTGTCCAGATCGCCGACTGCTGCTTCCAGAATGTGCGTGCTTTTTTCGTAATCTTTACTTCTTTCCTCGGCACTTTGCCAGAGAGTTCCGAGATTGATCTCTTCTTTTCCGTAATTCCAGATTCTCTTGCCACGGCTGTCAAAGATCGAAACGCCTTCGATACTGTCGTGCGAGAGAAAGCCGATTTGGTCTTTTGCGAGTTTGACGATTTGCAGTTTTCCGAGGTTCAGATCATAGTTTGTATGTTCATACCAGCCGATTTTTATTTTTCGTTCATTCGGTTCAAAAAAGATCTCGCGTTTTAGCTTTCCGCTTCTGTCAAAAATATATCCGCCGAATTTTGCGACAGCGATAATCTCACCGTCAAATACTTTAATCTCATCGAAACCGTAGATGCCTTTGGAAATTTTGCTTTGAACAGTTTCCTGGCGTTCCTTTTCGTCTTTGCTTTTGAAACCTTCTTTAACCGCATCGAAAAATCCTTTATTTTCAATTTTAAAAAATTCGCTTTTTGTTAAAAATTTTTCCCCTTTTAATATCCGGGTTTTTTTTATTTCATCAGGAATTTCTCGCGAAGTTGCGATTTGGCTGAAAAATGAATAGATCGAATAAAGTTAATTCGGATTATGAGACCAATCAGCCATTTTAATATGCAAAATAGGTCTCATCATC
>JBGTRS010000132.1:6008-10338 GCA_041940665.1 Pyrinomonadaceae bacterium
TGCGAGGATTCCGAGAGTTATAAGGATGGCGATTGCGAAAACAATCAAAACAGTTTGGGCTTTAGGCGAAAGGTTCGTAAGTTTCATCGTTTTTATATTTTCCTCGCATAATTATTTCCGGGCAAGACCAAAATTAAATCTTTCAAATCCAAACTAACCAAAGCGGAATTCAGTTCGCCGAAGGAAAGTTTGCTTTCTTCCAATAATACATCAATATGCTTATTTTCGTCGGCTTTTAAATTTTCGTAGATTTTCTTTTCGTTCATCGAAAGACCTGGCGGCAGATCGCTTGCGGTGTTTGGCTGTTCCTCCGCTTTTTCGTCAATTTTCGGCGGAAGGATTCCGGCGGCGATTTCCGCCGGGAATTCCGCAACGACGTCCTGCCATTGCTGGACGAGTTTGGCCCCCGATTTTATTAAATAATTCGTGCCGAACGAGGTTTTCGAGGTGATGTTGCCCGGCACGGCGAAAACTTCGCGGTTTTGTTCCGTCGCCAATCTGGCGGTAATTAAAGAACCGCTTCTTTCCGAGGCTTCGATGAGCAAAACGCCGAGACTCAAACCCGAGATAATCCGGTTGCGATACGGAAAATTGTCCCGCAAGGGCGGCGTGCCGAGCGGGAATTGCGAAACGATCGCACCGCCCGAAGCTAAGATTTCATCCGCCAATTTTTGATTTTCCTTTGGATAAATTTTATCAATGCCCGTTCCGAAAACGGCGATTGTTTTGCCGCGTCCCGCGATCGCTCCTTTGTGGGCTTCAGAATCAATCCCGCGGGCAAAGCCCGAAACGATGCAAACACCGTGTTCGGCGAGATCGCGTCCGAGCATTTCCGAAGCGTTGCGTCCGTAGGTCGAACAGCGGCGGGAACCGACCACGCCGACTGCCGGCATTTCAAAACACTCCTGCCAATTTCCTTTAACGTAAAGCGTGATCGGCGGATCAGCGATTTCCCTGAGAAGATTCGGATAGCTTCCGTCATCCAGGATCAAAATATCACCGCCTAAATTTTTTACTTTATTTAATTCTTCTTCGGCTTTCGCGTGAAATTCTTTTTTTAAGATGCTCTGAATCGTTTCGGGTTTGAGTTTGAGCTGTTCCAATTCGCTTCTTAAAGCGTGAAAGACATTATCGGCCGAACCGAATCTTTCAAGAAGTTGGGTGGCTTTTCGAGGGCCGATGCCCGGCGTCATATTGAGGGAGATCCAAGTTTTCATAATTTTTAGGAGTAAGCCGTGAGCAGTTAGCGGTTAGCAGATTTTTGGTTTAGCGAGAAACTGATCGCGCTCACCGCTAACAGCTAACTGCTTACTATTTTGGCGGAGGCGTGTGGGAATCGAACCCACCTGAGCCCTGCTTTCGCAGTCTCACAGACGGTTTTGAAGACCGTGCCGTTCACCAGAACGGATTCGCCTCCTTCGGGAACAATTTTCAAGGTTTTAAAGTCTTGGACTAAACTACGCGTTTAAGCGGAAAAGTGTCAAGTTTTACGGTTTGTTTTGGAAAGATAATTCATCCGTAAAACAGACGTTTAATTTATATTCGAAAATTAAAGTTTTATTAGTTAAAACCTCGCTTGACCGTTAAAAATAGGCGTGATATTCTTTTCTCTTTTGTGGGTCAGCGGATTTTTTACCTGTTTGACCATTTTAGATAGTGCAACTTTTCACAAAAAGTTTTTAAGTTAAAAGATATGTTTGTTTTAGCATTTGCAGAAACCGTCCAATTGATGCCGGACTTTTCGATGTTCATCCATATGGCGATGATCCTTGTGATGATCTACATTTTGAACCGGACGTTTTTCCGGCCGATTAACCGCATTTTGGATGCCCGCGAAAGAAATAAAGGCGGCGAGTTTTCCGAATCGAAAGGCATTTTGAGCGAGGCTTCCGGCAAGGAAGATGAATATAAAAAAGGTTTGCTCGAAGCCCGTGAACAAGGCTACGAAATGATCGAGAAGGAACGCAGTGCGGCTTTGGAGTTAAAACAAAACAAGGTTGCGGAAGTCAAACAGGAAGTTGCCGCGATGCTCGAGACCGAACTCGGGGAACTGGAAAGACAGACCAATTCAGCCAAATCGGAAATTGCTGTCGAAGCGGAAAAAATGGCGGACAAGATCAGTTCGAACATTTTGAGAAAAGCCGCATAAATGGATTTGCGATTGGTTTAATATCAAAGAACTTTTATTAGAAAAAACTTTAAAACAATCTGAAATTTTAGATTCTGAATCTTCTTAATATGTTAGTTTTTTTATCTAACTTTATTTTATTTTTAGCCGAAAGCGGCGGCACCGGCGAAAAGAGCGGTGCGATGGCGTGGTGGATGAAAAATGCCGACCCGTATTTGAATTATCCGGGGTTTGAGATCTGGCGATTTATCAATTTGGCGATCTTTGTGGCTTTTTTGGCTTATGTTTTGAAAAAGCCTCTGACCGAAGCATTCAAGGCAAAGCGTGAGGCGATCAGAGCCGATCTGATCCGGGCGGAAGAAGAACGGCAGGCGGCCTTGGCACGTTTGACCGAAGCCGAAAGCAAATTGGCACGCATTGATCTGGATAGAGAAGAAATTATCGAAAACGCCAAAGCCGAAGCCGAAGCCGAAAAACTGCGTCTTGCTCAAGAAGCGGAAATGGACGAAAAGCGTCTGCGTCAGCAGGCGGAAAACGAGATTGACCGAAAGACTCAGCAGGTTCGTTCTCAACTCCGCAGATTTTCAGCCGAAGAAAGCATCCGTCTCGCCGAAGAAAAGATCAGGCAAGCGATGGATCCACAGAAAGATGCCGAACTCGTCAGAGCCAACATTCAATCAATCGGAGGTATGAAATAAGAGAATGAGCGTAGAAACAGTCGCACGCCGTTATGCCAGTGCCTTAGCCGATGTCGTTATAAGTTCGGGCGAAACCGAAACGGTTCAAACGGAATTGAAAACCTGGGAAGAAATGCTCAACGCCAACCTCGATCTGCGGAATGCATTTTACAATCCGGCCATCGCCCACAACAGTAAAGAAAAAGTTTTAGAATCAATTATAAACCGGGCAAATCCTTCAAAAACAACCGCGAACTTTTTGCGGGTGCTTTTGAGAAACAACCGTCTGACCGAGATCAGAGCGATCAACGAAAGATTCGATGATGTCATCGCCGAAAGAAACGGAGTAATTTCCGCCTCGGTTACTTCATCCCGCGAACTTTCGGAAATGGAAAAGACGGAGCTGAAAGCAAATCTGGTGCGTTTGACCGGCGGAAAAGAGATCAAATTAGAATATAAGATAGACGAAGATATTATCGGCGGAGCGATCACCAGGGTCGGCTCGACCGTTTATGACGGCTCCGTGAAAACACAATTGGAATTATTAAAACAGCAGATGATTAAATCGTAATACGTTTTACGTAATTCGCTAAGACGTTAAGAAGAGCGAATTACGAATTACCTATTACGAATTACGTAAATAATATGGAAGCAATTAAAGCCAACGAGATAAACGAAATTATTCGTTCACAGATTGAAAATTTTGATGCCAGTATGACCGTTGCCGAAGTCGGAACGGTTATCAAGGTCGGTGACGGAATCGCCGAAATTCACGGACTTGAAAAGGTTATGGCGGGTGAGCTTTTGGAATTTCCGCACGATGTTCGCGGACTTGCCTTAAACCTTGAAGAAGACAAGGTCGGATGCGTGCTTTTCGGAGATTTCCAAAAGATCAAAGAAGGCGACGAAGCCAAACGCACGGGACGCATTATGTCCGTTCCGGTCGGCGATGCTCTGGTCGGTCGCGTCGTTGACGCCCTCGGCAATCCGATCGACGGCAAAGGCGAAATCATTACCGGTGAATACAATCCGGTGGAAAGAATCGCTCCCGGAATCATTGACCGTCAGCCGGTATCAGAGCCGCTTCAAACGGGTTTGAAAGCGATTGACTCGATGGTTCCCATCGGACGCGGACAACGCGAACTTATCATCGGCGACCGTCAAACGGGTAAAACCGCTGTGGCGATCGACACGATCATTAACCAAAAAGGTAAAGACGTGATCTGCGTTTACGTCGCTATCGGCCAGAAGGCGTCGACGGTTGCTCAGGTTGTGAAGAAGCTTGAAGATTACGGCGCGATGGATTACACCATCGTCGTTTCGGCAACCGCTTCCGATCCGGCCGCGATGCAGTTCCTCGCTCCCTACTCGGGATGCGCTATTGCCGAATACTTCCGCGATAACGCCCGCCACGCTCTGACGATCTACGACGATCTTTCGAAGCAGGCCGCCGCTTACCGCGAGATCTCGCTTCTGCTCCGCCGCCCGCCGGGCCGCGAAGCATATCCGGGAGACGTTTTCTATC
>JBGTRS010000133.1:0-7402 GCA_041940665.1 Pyrinomonadaceae bacterium
TCCCGAAACACTCGGAAAGGATTTGGATGAGATACTTGAGGCTCTTGGTCTGACCTCTGAAAAGATTATTTATCTTTATGAAGATGTAAAATTAATTCCGCACGAACTTTGGCGGCAGGATGACAACGGGCATAAATTTTTGGTCGAAACTTTTATCTGCAAAACTGATGCGGTCAAAGCGATGAAGGATTTTGAAGGCCGCGGACATAAGCAGACCTATTGGGTTGAAGAGATAAATTAGTACTTTGTAGTGAAAACTTTTAAACTTATCGCGTAGCGATTAAATGAATTTAGCCGTGTGTTTTAACACACGGTCAGATAGGAAAAAATGTTTATGTCGCGTCAGCGACAATTGAATATCATAATTTCAGTTGTCGCTGACGCGACAAGAGTTGATTATTTTTCTAATTCCGTGTGTTAAAACACACGGCTAAATTCGGTAGGTCGCTAACGCGACGAAATCCTTAAATTACACACTACTAGATTCTTGAATAATTTCATTCAAACGTAATGTTTGAAGGGGCGAAATCTATCGTTATCTTGTCAAACTGCATCATAAAATCCTGGCCGATATTGCCGAAAAAGTTCCGGTTGAGATCGTTAAAAGGTTCGGCTAAAATCTGGGCTTTTCGAAACCGCACATTTTTGCCGAAAACATTGACGGGAAGTTCTTTTAAGATATAGGCGGGAATTTCTCTGCGGCCGCCGGCACCGCCGAAATCGGTCATTTCGAGCCTGGCCGAACTTTTTATTTCCGCTTCCTGCGATTGCAGGAATTTACTCCAAAACTGCGATTTGCGTCCGCCCGTATCGAAAACGAAAGACATCGGCTGATCTTTATAGACGATATTTAGCAGAGGCATCATATCGTCGAAACATAAGTTTTGCTCCGCCGTTTCGGCTTCGGCAACTTCCGCCGGAATAAAAAATCTGCCGTCCTTTGAAATGGAAACTCTCCGGCACGCCTGCATGACGGGATAGCCGACGATGCCCTGAATCTGATAATCGCGTTTTTTCAAAAAGAGGTCTTCATCTTTGATGAGGAGAAGCGGGACGTTTTCCAGTTCGACCTGGCCGAATTTCATTCCGGACGCAACGGCGAGTTTGGTCTCGATTCTGATGTCGGTGGCCGTGCCGACGGAAATGGTACGGTCAATTATCCGCAGTCCGAGTTTTTCGGCGTTGGAAATCGTTATGCAGGAAAGACTCGCTCCCGTATCGAAAATAAAATCAATTTTTTGCCCGTTTATTTCGACCGGAATTTCCAGATGATTCGACGCTATCCGGCGGCCTTGAATTTCGGAGTCGCCCGACATTGCAACGGTTTGCGGCGGAATATCCTGCAAAGCCGTCCAGACGTTGTATTGATATTCGAGCTGTTTTCGCTTTTCGCCGGCATATTCACCGGCCTGATTTTCATAAAGCCAGCCGTATTTTTCGGCCGCGAGGCGGTATTGATAATTTTTGGCAAAGTTATCGCCGAGCAGTTCAAAACAACCTCGTAATTTTTCGCCCGGCGGTTCGGCCGTGTCGAGATAGCTTTGCAAAAGCCCGATCGATTCCGTAACAAAGTTGAATTTATTGGCGACCGCTCCTTGATAAAATAAAATTTCCGGAGAATTTTCGCCGTTATATTCGGCAAGTTGATCACGCAGTTCGAAGAAGCGTTTTTGCTGAAACAATTCATCGAGTGCGGGGATAAATGAATCTTCTTTCATAGATTGAAAATTGTCCAAGGGTATTATTTTTAAGGTTTAATCCGCAGATAAATGATCGGGGGCTAATCTCTATCCGCGTCCAAGTGTTTATCGAAACCGATATAAATTCTCGCATTGGCGGATTTTGCCAGTTCCTTGAGCGTTTCAAGTTCCCGCAGACGCAACAAAGCCGGATTTTTATCCAAATCCTTGGCAGATTCGGCCAGTGCCTGCAATGCTTTGATCTCCGCTTCTTTTTTAAGACGCTCGATCTCGGCTTTTGTTTCGGCTTCCGCTTTTTCGATCTCGGCTTTTACTTTTGCATTTTTGCGTTCGACTTCGGTTTTTTGTTCGGCTTCCATCCGGTCAATTTCCGTCTGCGTTTGAGCATTGATCTTTTGCACTTCGGCTTTTGTTTTGGCTTCGACCAATTGGGCTTCGCTGAGACGTTCGGCGGTTAGAACGCGGTTCATAATTTCCTGCAAATTACCCGGGAATATCAAGTCTTTGACGTCCGCTCTGAGAATCGCTACGCCGTAACTTCCGGCAGACTCTTTGACATCGGTTAAAATTTCTTCGCTCAAGCGGTTGCGGTTTTTCAAAATTTCTTCCAAAGTCATCGAGGCGAGCGAACGGCGGGCGGCGAGCTGGACATCGCTGTATAATCTTTCCTCGTAGTTTTCGACCTCGTGAATCGCGGCTTGCGGGTCGGTTACGCGGAATTGAACGATGATGCTGACGCGAATCGCCACTTTGTCGGATGTGAGAATTTCCTGTCCTTTGATGGTCAAATCTCTTTCGCGTATATCAACCAGCTGGATTTCTACTTTCGGACGGCGGGTTTTGAAAATCCAGAAACCTTCTTTTTCGGGCGGAATTTCATAGCGTCCGGCTTCCAGAACCTTGACCAAAACGCCGTCTTCATATTTCAAGCCGCGGTGGGTGTTTTTGATGATGATCTCTTTCTTGGGCATATCGGAAAATCGACGGGCAGGTTTGACCGCCTGCCCTTTTTTGTTTGATAAACCCCGTAGTCAACGCTGATGTGGAGGACGAATTTCAAGATTGGCAATCTGACCCGAGAAGGGATTTCGCGTGTTGTCCATTCGCTCCTAACTTGACCGGGGCAAAAAGATTCTACCACTAGCGAGTCGGTCTTGGAAAGACGACGGGACTCTTAAAACCATCCTTATCAACCGCCCGAATGCCGAAGAAATAATTATCTTTCGACATATCCGGCATCGTGTATTTCGTTACATCCCCGACGAATTTCGAGTCTGTCCAAAAAGGCGAGGTCGTCTTACGCCAGACGATCTCATAACCGGCGAGGTCGTCTTCCGTGTTCGCATCCCATTTCAAATCCGTATCGTTCGTCAGACGGGTGATGTCAATGCCGACGTTTTTCGGTTTGGCCGGTGCATTGGCCAGCGAGGCGAGGGCGGCGACATTTATTTTCGTCACGTTGGCGATGTAGCCGAAATCAATATAATCGGGCAGATCGCCGTATAATTTGCCGTCTTCGGTGCGGACGTTCTGATGCTGACGGTCATAATCTTCGTGCGGTTCGGTAAACCGAACGGCGGCAAAACCGTTTTCAAGAAACGGAATATGATCGCCGCCGCGAAGGTATCGGTCGCGGCGGTAAATTACCTGAACGCTGAATTTCGGTGAATACATATTGGCCGTTTCATAGATGTACCGGCCTAATTGCCGAGCCGGAGAATCATTTTCGCCGCCGACGCTCCGGCGTAAATTCGCTTGTTGTTCGGTTTCGTTCGACGGGACGCCTTCGGCAAAAACTCTGACGGAATTTCTATCGGGACGGTCTTTGAATTTCATCGCCCCGCCGATGATGTCGTTGGTGAACATCGCTTCGATGTCGAGTTTGTTCTTGATCGCTTCTTTAACGAAATGTTCCGCTCCGAGCAAGCCCTGCTCTTCGCCCGCGACGGTCATAAAAATTATCGTCGCATCGAATTTCTGCTTTGACATGACGCGGGCCATTTCGATGACGGCGGCGGTTCCCGATCCGTCGTCATTGGCTCCCGGTGCATCGCAGGTTCCGTCCGAAGGATCGCCGCACATCGAATCGTAATGCCCGGAAACGACATAAATCCGGTCGGGGTTTTTCATACCCTTGAGCGTGGCGATGACGTTTGTGATATTGATCGGCTCCGGCACGCGGCGGCCTTTTTCCTGCAAATAGGTTTGCTTTTCGACTTCAAGGCATCCGCCGCAATCGGCTGAAATTCGTTTGAATTCTTCAAAGATCCAATCGCGTGCCGCACCGATTCCGCGTTTCGGATCGTCCTGGGCGGAATTCGTGTTGCGGGTTCCGAAAGAAACGAGTTTGCGGTTGTATTCTTCGATCTTCTTACTTGAGACATCTTTGAGCAAGTTTTCGATGTTCTTATTCGGCTTCGCCTTCGCCTGTTTCTGAGCAAAGAAATTGATTGCAAAAACACATAGAAAGATTGACAGGAAAACGATAATTTTGGATTTCATAACTTTTAGATTTTTTGAACCAAGAATTTTTACGACAGATTAACACAAACAGGCACGAATTCTTAATCAAAGAATCCGTGCCTGTTCGGTTTTTTTACTTTTATAAAAATTTATGCGGCTTTCTTTAGAGTTTTGGCATTGTTTTTCGTTTCGTTCAGATCAAGAGCATAAACGTCTTTAGCCAAACCTAATTTTTCGAGCAGGGAAATTTGAATCCAGTTAATATCAAACTCGAACCATTTCAAACCGTGACGGGCCGAACGCGGATAGGCGTGATGGTTGTTGTGCCAGCCTTCGCCCCACGTCAAAATGGCAACGAGCGGATTGTTGCGGGAATCGTCGCGGGTTTCAAACCGCTTTGTGCCCCAGAGATGCGTAGCGGAATTAACCAGCCAGGTCGAATGCCAGCCCCAGACCGTGCGGAAAGCGACGCCCCAGAGAACCATCGAAAAACCGCCGATGGCAAAAAGAATCAAACCGACCGGTATATTTGTTGTCCAATAATATTTTTCAAGAAACATCAGAAACTTATCTTTGACAAGATCGGGCGAATATCGTTCATGTGTGGACCGCGTATGAGTTTGAGCTCCGCCTTTGAAAATCCAGCCGATATGAGCCCAGTAAGTTCCGTGCCGCGGAGAGTGCGGGTCTTTATCGGTTTCGGTAAAAGCGTGGTGAATACGGTGCGTCGTCACCCAGGCAAGCGGGCCGCCCTGCAAAGCCAGAGTTCCGCAAACCGTCAAAAAATATTCCATCCATTTCGGCGTCTTAAACCCGCGGTGCGTCAAAAGTCGGTGATAACCCAAACCGATTCCCAGACTTCCCGAAATCCACCAGGTGACCGCCACTGCCAAAACATTCTGCCAACTAAAGAAAAACAAAGCCGCAATTGCCAAAATATGAAAGATCGAAACCGCAATGATCGTATGCAGTTGAACCGTGTTTGCTTGTGATTGTCTGAACTCTAAAACATTATCCATTTGAAAAAAACCTCTTGTATGATTGCTATGAATTAAACGCTGAGGAGATAGCGTCAATTTTAATGGTAACAGGTTTGAAGGCAGGCAATTGTAAGAGTTTTGTAATAGGTGTTTTTAGTCGCGAATCGCACAAAAAAAGATACGAATAAGATTTATTTCCTATTCGTATCCTGTTCGTATAAATTTGCGTCGAAAAATCTCTAATCAGCAAAAGCGACGCTCAGTTCTTTCAACTTCATCGAATCGCTTTTATCAACCGTTTCGACGTCTTCGCGGTCAACGTATCTGTATAAAATATCTCTCTGTTGCGGTTTAAAGCCGGCTTCGCGGATCTGGTAGCGGAGTTCTTTTTCGTTGGCGTGGGTGTTCGCACCGGCCGCCGAGACGACGTTTTCTTCGATCATGATCGAGCCCATATCGTCCGCACCAAAGCGAAGTGCCGCTTGTCCGAGTCGGAGTCCTTGCGTCAGCCACGAACTTTGGATGTGCTGAACATTGTCGAGAAAAAGACGCGAAACCGAAAGCATCTTCAGATAATCAATGCCGGTCGGCTCTTCCGTGATTTTTCTGCCGAGAGCGGTGTTTTCGCGTTGAAAAGTCCAGGGAATGAAAGCCGTAAATCCTCCGGTTTCGTCCTGCAGGTCGCGGATCTTTTGCAGATGTTCGACGCGGTGCGAGATGTTATCGCCGATACCGAACATCATCGTCGCCGTCGAACGCAAGCCCACTTTATGGACGGCACGCATTACATCGAGCCATTCCTGGGAAGTACATTTCGTCGAAACTCTTTTTCTGACTTCATCAACGAGGATTTCCGCTCCGCCGCCGGGCATCGAGTTCAATCCGGCATTTTTCAAACGCTCAAGAATAGTTTCGTAATCGAGTTTGGAGATCAAAGAAATGTTGTGAATTTCCGGCGGCGAGAAGCAATGGAGCTGAAAATTCGGATATTTCGCGTGCAAGGTCGAAAGAAGTTCCTCATACCATTCGATATTAAAATCGGGATGAAGACCGCCCTGCATCAAAACGCCCGTGCCGCCTAAGTCAATCGTTTCGTCAATCCTTTTGCAAATTTCTTCGATCGAATGCACGTATGTGTCGGGTTTGCCCGGACGGCGGTAAAACGCACAAAAGGTGCAGACGACGTTGCAGACGTTCGTGTAATTGATGTTGCGGTCGATGATATATGTAACGACGTCCGCCGGATTTTTCCGCATACGGATTTCGTCTGCGGCTAAACCGATGCGGACAAAATCGTCTGATTCCAAAAGCCGCGTGCATTCTTCGGCGGTCAAACGCTCGCCGCCCGTAACTCTGTCTAGAATTGGTTGAATATTGCTCATTGTTCGTGATTCGTAATTCGTGATACGTAATTCGTTTTTTTCGCGTCCGGCGTATTACGAATTGCGTATCGCGTCTAAAAATTTCTCAATCTGCCAATAAAAGTATTGCATTTTACAAAAAAATATTTCAAATCGAAACCGAATTAGCAGTTTATACGAAAATAAACCTGATATGAACAAATAAACTACAAGTTGTGTGCCAGAGCGGAACTGATGTGAGGAAGAATTCGGAAAATGAAAAATGAAGAGAAGATTGTTGACGGAAGCAATTTAGGACTTCTTCTGTTTGCCGCCGTGGCCATCTGGCTTCTTTTGTTCTATTCGGATGTTTTTCGCTGAAATTCCGCATCAATAAAATCAAAACACCTCTTTCCCATTCAAAACTCAATCCGATAGAATCTTTTTAGAATGGAGAAGATCTTAATCGTTGAAGACGAAAAACATATTGCCGACGGAATCAGTTTTAATCTCGAAGCGGAAGGTTTTAAAACCGAGATAGCTTCAGACGGAAAGATTGCTCTGGATCTGCTATTAAAGGACAAAAAAGATTTTGACGCGATCGTTCTGGATGTCATGCTGCCGCTGATCGGCGGTTTTGAGGTCGCCCGCAAATTACGCGAGGCAAAAAATTTTACGCCGATCCTGATGCTTACGGCCCGTTCGCGTCCCGAAGACGTTTTGAACGGCTTTGAAGCCGGAACGGACGATTATCTGCCGAAACCTTTCGAGCTTTCGATCTTTTTAGCCCGCTTGAAAAGTCTTCTCCGCCGGCAGAAATGGACGAACAGAAATTCACTGATCGAAGATGATTCGTTTTCGATCAATGGAAAAACGATTGATTTTACCAATCTTGAACTAAAGGGCGAAAAGGAAACGA
>JBGTRS010000133.1:7412-10331 GCA_041940665.1 Pyrinomonadaceae bacterium
CCAAACTGCTCCGGCATCTCATTGAAAACGAGGGCAAAGCCGTGTCGCGGAAAGAGATTCTCGAAGAGGTCTGGGATCTGCACGAAGAAACCGACACGCGGGCGATCGATAATTTTATCGTTCGCCTGCGTAGATATCTGGAGGAAGATCCGTCCCAACCGCAAATTTTGCAAACCGTTCGCGGCGTCGGTTATCGTTTTATAAAAGATTAAATACTACAAAAGTTTTTGATAGACGGCATCGGGATCGCCCGGACGGATGCAGTCGCGGACATACGGAAAACGCGGATCGTCTTTTGATTGCTTGCCGGGCTGATATTGAATTTCGTTGACAAAAAACGGGTGTTTGGCAAACCAGGATTCTATTATTAAAGCCTGCTGTTCGACGTTAAAGCTTCTGAAATCTTTGCCGATGTCACTAGAGTTAAAACAATACGCATAGTTGCGGTGAACTCCCCATTCGTTGGTAAAATTTTTGCCGATGATTTCCAGCATTCTTTTCGTACCGCTGAAAAAACCGTTCTTGTAAATGTCCCGCACACCGTAGGTGAATTGATGCCACGCCGATCTTGTCATATACGACATCGCCGTCAGACCCGTATGCTGACTTTGCCAGACGTGCGTCAGTTCGTGGATGAAGGTCTGCCGCATATGTTCATTGGCTACGGCGATGTTCGTCTTGTAAGCACTGCTCCACAAAAGCAGATATTTCGCCCGGCTGCGACGCGGACTCGTCGCCAGAGTGATGCCTTGAGTTTTACTTTTCGTGTCGGAAATAAAAATTCTCTCATACGGAATCGTCTCGCCGAAAACCTCTCTCGCCAGAGCGACCTCTTCCGGGTGAAGTTTGCCGAACCATTTATGCTCTCGTAAATTTTCCGCTTCGGACATGCTTACCGCTCAAATTATCGCAAATTTCCAATACTTGCCAACTGCTCATCAAAACTTTTTTTTCGGCGTCAGGGAACTTTTTTCAAAGTTCGCGTGTCTAAGTATGTGGAAAACGTAAAATTTGTTTAAGCAAACTTGGACCGAATGGTAAGAAATTCAAGATCTAGTCGGTGAAACCGACGTTATATTTGTAGCCCACGATGCAAATCGTGGGAATAATGTTCAAAATTTGAAAAAGCCATTGAAAATGGCGGCATAAATAATATGCCGCGGGTATTCAACTTGAAACTAAACCCATAACTAGCGTTATGGGTTACAAATATATTGCCGTCTTCGACGGTTTTTGAATTCACCCTAATAACTTCTAACCCAAAACCCGTAAGGAGAAATCTCTATGCGTAAGTTCTCGCTTTTGCTCGTCGTCGCTTTACTGGCAATCATTTCAAATACCAAAGTCGAAAGTTTTGATTCAGAACCGGCTACGCCGGGAAGGCTCGATGCGTTTACCAAAAAAGGCAAACCGCTCGGTTTTTCGCCGCTTAAACATACGCGGGTTCGGGCGGATATTTCGGGCTTTCTGGCTCGCGTAACGGTTGAACAGGAATTTGAAAACAACTTCGGTCAGCCGATTGAAGCAATTTATACATTTCCGCTTTCGGAAAATGCCGCCGTGGACGATATGACGATGAAGATCGGCGAACGCAACATCCGCGGCAAGATCAAAAAACGCGAAGAGGCAAGACAAATCTACGAACAGGCAAAATCGGAAGGCAAGACGGCTTCGCTACTTGATCAGGAACGCCCGAACATCTTTACACAATCGGTCGCCAACATCTTGCCGAATGAAAAGATTACGATCGAGATCAGCTATGTTGAAAATTTGAAATATGAGGACGGCTCTTATGAATTCGTTTTTCCGATGACCGTCGGCGAAAGATATAATCCGGCTTCCGTTAAAGCGGAAGACGCCGCCAAAATTTCTCCGCCCGTTGCACGAAAGACGCGTGCCGGACACGATATTTCGATCGAAGTAAACTTAGACGCGGGCGTTCCGGTTGAAAACATATCTTCGACCCTGCACGAAATTTCCACGCAGAATTTTTCGCCGAACAGTGCGAAGATTGCTTTAAAGAATGAAAAGACGATTCCGAATAAGGATTTTATTTTGAAATATGACGTAACGGGCAAACGTATCGAAGACGCGGTTTTAACTCACCGCGATCAACGCGGCGGATTTTTTACGATGATGCTCTCGCCGCCCGAAGATTTCCGCATTGAAGATGTTTCGCCGAAAGAGATCGTTTTTGTGCTCGACACATCGGGTTCGATGTCCGGTTTTCCGATCGAAAAGGCCAAGGAAGCGATGAAACTTTCCCTCGAAGGTCTTTATCCGAATGACAAGTTCAATCTGATAACCTTTGCGGGCGACACGCATGTTTTATTCGAAGAACCCGTTTTTGCCACGCAGGAAAATCTCGAAAAGGCTCGGGCGTTTTTGGCAACACGACGGGGCGGCGGCGGAACGGAAATGCTCAAAGCCATCGAAACGGCTCTGAAACCGTCCGCTTCAAACGAGCACATTAGAATCGTCAATTTTATGACCGACGGCTTTGTCGGCAATGAATCGCAAATTTTAGCGGAAATTCAAAAAAATAAAAACGCGAGAGTTTTCTCTTTCGGCATCGGCGATTCTGTTAATCGCTATCTTTTGAGCAAAATGGCTGAAGAAGGCCGCGGCGAAGTGCAGTTCGTCACGCTCGAGGACGACGGTACAAAAGCCGCCCGGAAATTTCACGAACGCATCCGCAATCCGCTTTTAACCGATTTTTCAATCGACTGGAACGGCTTGCCCGTCGCCGATATTTATCCGAAACGAAATCCCGACCTTTTTGATGCCAAACCCGTCGTCATCAACGGACGCTACACGAAGTCTGCCAAAGGCTCGATCAAACTCAAAGGCAAAGTCGGCGGACAAACTTACGAACGCGAAATTTCGGTCAACCTTCCTGAACGCGAAGAAAAACACGAT
>JBGTRS010000134.1:0-241 GCA_041940665.1 Pyrinomonadaceae bacterium
CCAGACGCATTTTCTCTTTGCCAAATTTCATACGGTTTTCCAAAACGATTTTCGCCTGCCGTTTATGGATCTGATGCTTTTGATAACGCTCGGTGTTCTCATCTCAAACGCCGTCATATATCTCATCAAAGCCAGAGAAAAGAAAGATTTCCCGATCAAAAATGTGGCGGTTTGTCTCGTCTTTTCGATCTTTATGGTGACGCCTTTAAGTTCTTTTGTCTGGGCATATATGCCGCTTTTT
>JBGTRS010000134.1:251-10317 GCA_041940665.1 Pyrinomonadaceae bacterium
GAAATAATCGAAAAATAATCGAGGAAATCTAAATTTTAGCCTTTTTAGAAGAAAAAGATGGAAAAAAAGGATGCTTTTTCAGAAAATCCAGTTTCCCTGGCGGTGGCTGATCTTGGTTTCGCTCTTTACAGCGGTCTTCGTGGCGGCCGGCTTTTCCGTGATCGGCGATTTTCTCAGATCCAAACAACGCTATCTGGCGGTTTTAGCCGGCGGTTTGATATTTGTCTGCATACTTTTTGACGGCGTAAAAATTATCAATCATCATTTTTATTATCCGCGAGATTATTTTGAAAAATTGACGGTCAGATTAAAAACGTCTTCAAGCTGTGAATGCTGGTGGACATTTTGGGCAAAGAATTCAAAGGCCGGCCAAGATGCCATCTCCACCCAGCCCTCGCCGTTTTTTCTGACGGCTAAAGTGTCTGCCGACGCCAGAGAATTTGAAATAAAACACTGGTCGGCAACCGAAAGAATTTTCGCGGTCAATGAAGGCGATGCCGCTCAAGCAAAATTAGCTACATTTTATTATCCTTTCTGGAAAGCAACCGTCAACGGAAAACCGACCGAAGTTTCTCCGAGCGAAAAAGGCTTGATCGCTTTTAACTTACCGGCGGAAAGATCCGAAGTCCGCATCTTTTTTGAAGAACCGGAATATGTTCGGATAACTTTTTACATTTCGCTTTTCGGGTGGATAATATTTTCCGCTTGTTTTGTATTTCTTTTTTATCAATTCATTAAAAAACGGACAAAAAAATAATCTATGAAGCACATCATCGAAATAGAAAATCTAACCAAAGATTACGAAAAGGGATTTTGGAAAAAGAAACGGATACGTGCCCTGGAAGGCTTGAATTTGCAGGTCGAAGGCGGTCAGATCTTCGGCTTTTTGGGCGGCAACGGAGCGGGCAAGACGACGACCATCAAACTCTTGATGCGGCTCATCTTTCCGACACAAGGCACGGCACGAATTTTAGGCGAAGATATTGCCAACATCAAAATGCACAAAAAGATCGGATATTGCCCCGAAAATCCGTATTTTTACGATTACTTAAAGGCCCGCGAACTGATGGATTATTTCGGCGAATTGTTCGGACTCGATGCGGCCGGACGCAAGAAAAAGACCGAAGAACTGCTGACCAAGGTCGGTCTTGAAGAAAAAGACTGGAACAAACAACTCCGAAAATTTTCCAAAGGTATGCTCCAGCGAGTCGGCATCGCTCAAAGTATTATCAACGAACCGGAAATCGTTTTTCTGGACGAACCGATGAGCGGACTCGACCCGATCGGACGGCGGGAGATCCGCGAACTGATTGCCGAACTACGCGAAAAAGGCACGACCGTTTTTATGTCGTCGCATATCTTGTCCGATATCGAAGCTCTTTGCGATAACGTCGCCATTTTGCGAAGCGGCAAATTATACGCGACGGGAAACCTCGACGAACTTCTATCAAAAAGCGGCGAGATCCAGGAATTCGAGATCAACGTCAAAGGCGTTTCGGCGGAAGAATTGGAGAGACAATTAAAGGAAATAAACGGAGCAAAGATCATTGCCAAACCGACGGGTGCGAACATTCATATCGAAAATGAAAACGACATCGAAAAGGTTCTATCTCTCGCCAAAACAGCAGGCGGCAAATTGGTTTCCGTACAACCGACCAGACAATCTCTGGAGGAATTGTTTGTAGGTGAAAAATAAAAGGGGATAGGATTTTTTAATCATTATCTTATCTTTAAAAAAACCTATCACCTCTCACTTTTACTTAAACTTAATTGCCGTAACCTTCCAGCGGGCGTTGGCCCGGTTGTCGTCTTGGGAAAATCCCGGTACATCCACTTTGACATCGATCACTTCGCCGGGTTTTAATTCGGGATATTTGTTCGGAATAACGAGGACTTTCCGGTCTTTGATCATTTCGTTCTGCAGATTGACCATGCCGACGCTGACTTCCAAACCGTTTAAGGTTTTATCGCCTTTATTACGGATTCTTCCGTTAATTTCCATAATAATATCGCCGAGTCCCGTATATTTTTCGATCAGACCGTCCGTGTTGGTCGAGATGATTATTTCTTTCGTATAATTTTCAAATTCCGGCGAGCCTTCGCGAAAAGCGTTTTCCAAAATCGCCTGTTTTTCCTGCTCCGGTGAAGGCAAATAATTGAATACGACGGCGATCCCGATCAATGTCAACAGTGCGATCAAGCCCGCGATGATAAAAATTTTACTCGTTCCCGAATTTTTCTTACTGTCGATAAATGCGTCCATTAATAAATTCCCCTTCCAGTTTAGACATCCGTTTTCCGAAAATGTTCCAATAGGTTATCATTTTCTTTTAGCAAAAGAGAAACCAATTTCGACCAACTTACTCATAGATGCCAAATCAAGCCGCCGGAACATTTTTTGACGATCAGCCGAAACCCGAATTTGTCGAGGTCGCCCTGCCCGTTCCGCTTCGGCAGACCTTTACATATTGCATCCCGTTCGGAATGCGGGAACTCATCCGGATCGGTTCACGCGTGCTGGTTCCCTTCGGCAAACGCCATCTGACGGGTTATGCGGTCGCCCTGCATGAAACCTTGAGCGATGAGATCGAGATCGAAGAATCCGCCATCAAGGAAATTCTCGAACTTCTCGACGATGAACCGCTTTTAACCGAAGAAATAATCAATCTGACGCAATGGACGGCGGATTATTACGCTTCATCCTGGGGCGAGGTCTTAAAAGCATCGCTTCCCGCCGGAATCAATGCGACGGTCGAGCAGATCATCAACATAAATTCCCGCGGCAAAGATGAGGTCATCAAACTCGAATCGGCCAAAACCCTGAAATCGAAGATTCTCTTCTATCTCAACGAAAACGGCGAAGCCGCCTTGCGTGAACTGAAAAACAAATTCGGCACAAGCAAGACTCAGCGGGCCGTCAACGATCTTTTGAATCAGGACTTGATCACCAAATATCACCGGACGATTACGACCAAGGTCAAACCGAGACGCCGCAAAGCCGTTAGATTACTGCCGCTCGAATCGCACTCCCCGGACGCCAAAAAATTGTCGGAAACGCAGGAGAAGATCATCCAATTTTTGCTGAAAAACGATGGCGAGATGCTTTTCACCGAACTCATCGAGCAAGCCGATGTCGGTGCTTCGCCGATCAACACTCTGGCAAAATACGGTTTTGTCGAAGTTTTCGTCAAGGAGGTCTTCCGCGACCCTCTGGCGGAAGTAAAAATCCCCGAAATCAAAGACCTTGTTCTGACCGGTGAACAAAATGAGGTTTTGGATAAAATCAAATCCGCACTCGCCAAAGAAAATTTCAAAGCCATTCTGCTGCACGGCGTGACCGGAAGCGGCAAGACGGAAGTTTATATCCGGGCGATGAAATCCGTTCTGAACAGGGGAAAATCCGCCTTGATGCTCGTGCCGGAAATCGCTCTGACGCCGATCTTTTCAAAACGTCTGCGGGCCGTTTTCGGCGATGAGGTCGCCATCCTGCATTCAAATCTTTCGACCGGCGAACGCTTCGATGAATGGCGACGGATCCGCAAGGGCGATGCACGGGTCGTCATCGGCACCCGCTCGGCGGTTTTCGCCCCCTTGCAAAACTTGGGTTTGGTCGTCATTGACGAAGAACACGATACATCTTACCGGCAACACGAAATGCCTTTTTATAACGGGCGGGATGTCGGAATTGTCCGGGCGAATTTCGCCGGTGCGGTCGTCGTTTTGGGTTCGGCAACTCCGGCACTCGAAACTTTTCATAATTCGCATACGGGTAAATATGAGTATCTGACCTTGCCGAACCGCATCGGCAATCGCCCTTTGGCAACGGCGGAAATCGTAGATATGCGGGATGTTTTTAAAGAAGCCGGAAAAGACCCGATCTTTGCCCCGAAACTCGTCGAAGCCATCGAAGAAACTCACGCGAAGGGCGAGCAGTCAATCATCTTATTGAACCGCCGCGGTTTTTCGCAGTTCGTCCTGTGCCGCAGTTGCGGCGAAACGATCCGCTGTCACAACTGCGACATCACCCTGACCTATCACAAACGCGAGCAAAAACTCGTCTGCCATTACTGCAATCACCGCGAAAAAACGCCGCAGGTTTGCCCGAAGTGCGAAAGCCGTTTTTTGTATTTTATGGGCGAAGGCACGGAACAGATCGAAAATCTTCTGCAGAGAAAATTTTCCGCCTTACGCATTGCACGGGTTGACCGCGATACGACCAAACGCAAGCACGAACTCGAAAACGTCCTTTCGGATTTCAGCGAAAAAAAGATAGATATGCTCGTCGGAACACAGATGCTCGCCAAAGGCCACGATTTTCCGAATGTAACTCTGGTCGGTGTCATCTCGGTTGATGCCGGTCTTTCGCTTCCCGATTTTCGTTCGGCGGAAAGAACTTTTCAGCTTTTAACTCAAGTTGCGGGACGGGCCGGACGCGGGACTTTGCCCGGCCGGGTTTTGATCCAGACCTATTATCCCGAACATTACGCCCTCAAACATTCGAAGACGCAGAATTACGAATCATTTTATGAGGAAGAGATCGCCTTTCGGAAAAATCTGCATTATCCGCCGTTCGTCGCTCTCGCTTCCGTTTTGATCAAACATCCGAACTACAGTTACGCCCACGACAACGCCCGGTTATTGCGGGAAGCTCTGGAGACTTCAAACACCCGCAAACATTGCATAATTTTAGGTCCCGCCCCGGCCGCTCTGCCGCGTCTGAAGGGCGAACACCGGTTGCAGATTTTGATTAAGTCACGCAACCGAAAACAGTTACGCGAAACGATAGATTTTGCCCTGGCTGAAGCGGAAGCAAATTTTTGCGATCTGAAAATTGTTTATGTTGAGATTGATCCGGTCAACTTATTGTAAAAAAAGAGGAGAGTTAGGAAAAAAAAGTTTAGTACTCGATCTGCGTATAAAATTCCGAAATGTTTATTTTGCATAAAAGCGATTCCATGGAAATAATCGCATCGCCGGCATCGTAAATTTTATACACCCATTGCTTTAAGCCCTGCTTGGCATAGTGTTCGACGAACATTTTCTCTTCGCTGACCAGCAAATATTCATTGACGCTTTTCAGCGACAGATATTTTTCGAGCTTCGTCGTTTTGTCTATCGCATAGGTGCCTTTTGAAACGATCTCGATGATCACCGTCGGATTAAGCAAAATGTCCGTATCCAGATTTTCAAATTTCGGATCATCTTTGACGATGACGATATCGGGATAACAAAACGCATTGTCCGACAGTTTTACACGCATACTGTTGACATACAGATCGGATTTGTGTTTTTGCAGACGGCTTCCGACGGCGATCGTGATATTACTGCTGATCAGATTATGCCGGCGGCTCGATCCGTTCGAAGCGGAAATTTTTCCGTCAAAAAACTCGTTCTTGTTCAGACTTTGTTTTTCAAAGTTCAGATATTCATCGGCTGAATATATTTTCTTGGGATTTGCTAAAGCATTCATACTACATACCTCTCAAAATTTTGTTTGTTTTAGCGGGTTTACGTTGAAAAGAAGGTTAATACTTACTCTACCAGTTCTTGAATTTGTTGAAAAGTGTTTAAAGGGATTTTGACGAACTTTTTTTGCGGATTTATTTTCCGAAATTCTATTTTTTCTTTGAAAATGTTAGTTTAATCATTAATTTTTGCCACGAAAAATAAAAGCTATGAAACTTTCAGAACTAGCCGAAACGACCGCTTCAAGAATTGAAAAAGGCGATGAAGATTTGGAGATAAAAGCCGCCGCCGGTCTGGATATTGCCAAAAAGGGTGAGGTCAGTTTTCTCGCCAATCCGAAATATACGCCGCAAGTCCGGAATACAAAGGCGAGTGCCGTCTTTTTAAGCGAAGGCGTCGAGATCGAACGCCGGGAAGACATCGCCGTTTTGCGGGCGAAAGACGCTTATGTGGCTTACACGCTGGCGTTAAGAGCATTTCATCCGATGCCGGAGATCATCCCTTCGATCCACCGGACCGCCGTCATAGACAAAACGGCGGAAGTTTCCGAAGAAGCGGAAATTTCGGCAAATGTCGTCATCGGTCAAAACTGTCGGATCGAAAGCGGAGTTAAAATTTATCCGAATGTGACGGTTTATGAAAACGTCCGCATCGGCAAAAATTCGGTCATCCACTCGGGCGTGGCCATCCGCGAAAACTGCGAGATCGGCGAAAACTGTATCGTCCATAACAACACGACGATCGGTTCGGACGGTTTCGGATACGCGAAAACCGCCGACCAAAAATGGCTGAAAATTCCGCAGGTCGGCAGAGTCGTTCTGGAAGATGACGTCGAGATCGGGGCAAATACGGCGATTGATTGTGCAAGCGTCGGCGAATCACGCATCAGACGCGGAACGAAAATAGACAATCTCGTTCAGATCGGACATTCCTGCACGGTTGATGAAGATGCTCTAATCTGCTCGCAGACCGGCCTGGCGGGCAGTTCGCATATCGGCAAGCGGGTCATTTTGGCCGGACAGGTCGGCATCGCCGGTCATCTCAAGGTCGGTGACGATGTCGTTATGACGGCTAAATCCGCCACCTCGCACGATGTCGAAAACGGCAAAGTCTTATCGGGCGTTCCCGCCTTCGAAAACCGCGAATGGCTGCGTTCGACCGCCGCTTTCAGACGCTTGGGAGAAATGGCCAGAACGCTCAGAAAATTGGAAAAAGAAATTGAAAAATTAAAATAAATTTGATCTTTCCCGCTTTGAATTCTGTAAAGTGTTTTCGCCGCAGATTTATTTTCGGGATTTATCTCGCTGGATTTTTTATAAACGGTGATGAAGGCTTCAGTTTTTTCACAACTGGATATAGGCCATTCGGGATAACATTATTTATCTTACACCCAAGTCCGAAATAAGTCTCTGAAAATCAAGGAAAAACTGCCGCCGCCTTCCATTCCACCCGGTCCGACAAATTTGATTTTAACCTCTTCAAATTTGACATCCATATATCGTTTCGTCAGGACTTTTTTGTTACTGCCGGAAATTATTTTTTCGACATGTAAAACGAACGATAACACTGCTTCGGTATACCCTCCGTTTACTAGATTGGTTGAAACCATATCCCAATTCTTTTTTGTAAAATAAAACTTCTTGACCTGTCGCATTTGAGAAAAAGAATTAAGCAACATACTTGCCTCCAATTCGTTCCAATCCATAACAATCCTTTTAGACCTGAAAAGAGAAAGTTTGATGATTTCAAAATTTGCGTGAGCCTCTAAATTGCCGTGGTCACCGGTCGGACCGTATATCCCTAACATAAATTTCCAATTTTTTTTCATATTTTCCATCCATTTGAAATTTTATGGTGAAAAGGTTCAAAACTTTTAGGCGTTATTAATCGGCGGAAATAAATTTACTCAAAAGAATTTCTTTGTATTTTTGAAAATCGGCCTCGGCCTCCGTCTGTTTTCCTGCTTTTTTGTATGCCAGAGACCTTCCGGCAAGAGCATCTTTGCTTTGTTTATTTTTCGCCAAAGCATTCGTAAAATCTTCTATCGCCGCGTTGTAATCGCCTTTCCGAAAATATAATAAAGCCCGGTTGAGATATAATTCTTCTCTATCAGAAGACAGAATAGCTTTTGAATACTCGATTATCGCATCGTCCAATTTTCCCTGTTTGAAATAAATTTCCGCCAGTTTTTCACTGATTGACGCTTCGCCGCCGATCACTCTGTTTATCTTTAGAGACTCTTTCAGATCGCTGACCGCCAGATCATATTTGCCCTGTAAATAATAGATATTTCCTCTTTTCTTGTAGGCTTCCGATTTATCGTTGCTGTCTTTTATTGCCCTCGTATAAACTCCTGCGGCTTGTTCAAACTCCTCTCTGTTCTCCAAAATCGTGCCGAGGTATTTATAGGTATAGAAATCTTCCGGTTCGAGTTCAATCGCTGTTTGAAAGTCTTTGATTGCCGAATCATAATGCTCGTTATTTTCATACCAAATACCGCGATCTGTGTAGGCTTCAGCACTTTTCGGATTAAATTTAATCTCCTCGTTATATTCTTCGAGACTGCCATACACAATCGGTTTAATAATTAATTTGCTCGGCGAAGAAAGATACTTCTGTAACTTCTCAGCCCTTTTTTCAAATGCTTTTTTTAAAAACTCATCCGATTTACCAATCTTTTTTTCAATGAAATTTATAATCCCAAGATTTTCAAGAGCATCCAGATTTTCCGTGTCTAACTCCAGAGCCTTTTCAAAATCTTTTCCTGCCTTTTCGTATTCGCCGTTTTCTATATATACTTCGCCGCGATAGATATAATTTTCCGCATTTTCAGGATACGATTCGATCCGTTTGGAATATTTTTCGATCTGCTCTTCAACGGTCTGCACTTTCCCCGAACCTACATAAACAATTGCGGTAGCTATTCTTCCTAAGGAATTTAGATTTTGCAATTCCCTGGCTTTGGCCAAATCTTCGATGGCTTGTTTTTTGTTCCCGTTTTCCTGATGTATGGCCGCCCGATTTTTGTAGGCTTCACTGTTTTCGGGATTTATCTTTATCGCCTGATTAAAATCCTGCAACGCCCGCTCAAGATTTCCCTTTTTATAAAATGCCTCGCCACGCATCACATAAAGCTGATCATTTTTAGGATCAATTTTAGTCCCTTTATCCGCATCGCTGATAACATTTGTCAGATCGTCGGTATCCAGATAAATCACCATCCGATATAGATAGTATTCGGCTTTTTGAGAATTTAATTCGATGGCTTTGCCGTAATCTTGCAAGGCTTGGTCATTACCTACACCGTGAAAACGCTTTACCCAACCGCGTTTGAAATAGGCTTCCGCATAATCCGGCTTTAATTCGATAGCTTTACTTAAATCATACAATGCTTCCTCGGTATATGAAGTATCATTGCCGTAAAGCCTTCCGCGTTGAAAATAAGACTTGGCATTGTCCGGCTCTAATTCGATGGCTTTGGAAAAATCTTCAATGGCTTCCTCGGATTTACACGCTTTCGTGCTGACCATTCCACGTTGAAAATAAGCCTTGGCATTTTTCGGATTCTTTTGAATTTCCTGCGTTTGTTCGGCAAACCGTTTGTCATAATCTTCTTCAAGACAACCCTGTCCAAAAGCTACGTTAAAGCCAAACACGATCAGCAGAAAAACAGTCAGCCAAACTGATAAATAAAAACCGCTCTTTCTTTTCTTTGTTGTTTTGTTTTGATTCATACTCTCTATACCACCTTTAAAATTCTTAAAATTCATAACTTTATTGCTTTTTCGCTTCTCTCGAACAATTATTTTTTCTACCAGGTTTCAATCCAATTGTTTCTCACCTCAAACTTCCTAAAACTAATGGAATAAGATAAGTTATGTGAATCCGGAACTTTTCTAATAAAATCAATAACACAGTCATTGAGCCGATAGATCCTAAGATCACGTAATTCATTTCTGCCATCCAGAAATTCAATCGTTATAAACATCTCCGGCGTTACGCGGGAACTTGAAAATATCTGCATTAAATAGGGTGTCATAACATCCTTTGCATCCAATTGAAAAATTATTCCGGTTAAATTCCATACTTCTCGGCCCATTTCTCCCGATCCGATTCCGTTAATCAGCGGTTGATAGTCGTTAATAAAATCTAAATACTGAATTTCACTTGCTCCGATATGCCTCGGATTTGCTGAACTTCCCGTAAGTTTTGGAATATTTATGTAATAAATTGCACCAGCCATCGCTTTCCTCTTTCTTAAAGTAAAAATTTTAATTTTCCTTTAGATCTATTATTTTCCTATGCTCCGTCCATCCCCATATTTTTGAGCATAATCTTTTTTCTTTGTTTCTTCGTTAAACGCTTGTCCGGGCTTTTCGGGTTAAAAGCCGTGCCGTAAGTTCCCCTCGCACGCTCTTCTGCATCGCCACTGCTGTTTACATATCTTTGGTGAACCTCCTTACACAAAGTAACGATTTTGTAAGGCAGAACACCGGTCGGATTTTCGTTAAAGGCAACGTGGATGTGATTGGTATGAGCTCCGCCGCTCCCCGTATAAGGCTTACGGCTTTGAAATATGTTCTTTTTCTCATTGGCCAGC
>JBGTRS010000135.1:0-10289 GCA_041940665.1 Pyrinomonadaceae bacterium
ATTTACCTTAGCCTGATATTTTTCCGGTTCTTTTGCTTCCAAAACGGAAGTTTCGGAAGAAGCGTTCGTATTCGCTTGGTCGTTGGCGTTTTGATTGGAATTTTCGGCGTTACCGTTCGGAATGTTGGAAGAATTTCCGGTATTTGTATCAACCGTTGTGGTCGTGTTACAGCCGAAAACTAAAAGACTGAAAAGAAAGATTGTTGAATAGACTAAACCCTTTGCTCGAATATTTTTTTTCATATTTCCCCCTTAAAATGTTTAATTTGTGCACCCATTATAATACAAAAAAGGGGAAAAAGTCAGGCAACTTCTAATTTGGCGAATTTTTCGATGAGTTTTTTCTGACCGAAACCGGGAAAACTGACCGTTAATTTGACGTTGTCGCCCGATCCTTCGCGGCGTAAAACCAATCCTTTACCGTATTTTGCGTGCCGGACGTGAGTTCCGGGCAGAAATCTTCCGGTCGGCGTGTTGGACGGAGCGGGACGATTTTTGTCGGCAAATTCTTTGAGCTTTTCAAAACCCGATTTTTCCGGGGATTTCTGATCTTCCTTAACATTTTCTGAATCTTTATTTTTTCGATTTTTAAAGAACTCGGCGATCGCTTCCGTATTGTTGTAAGTTTTTCCCGCGTAGGTCGAACGCTTTTTCGCTTCGCGGTTTTCGCCTTTTAGAGCGTTGATGGCGTGTCTGTTTTCCTGAACGGCGGAACTTTTAGCGAACGACAGCCAGGAATTTCCGCGGGTTTTGTCTTCAATGAGATCGAGCGGCATTTCGTTTAAAAACTGGGAAGGCTCGGAAGCCATCTCGCTTCCGTAAACCCGGCGGCGGGTTGAATGCGTGATGTATAAAATTCTTTCAGCCCGCGTGATCGCCACATACGCGAGCCGTCTTTCTTCTTCCAGTTCCAAAGGATCGTTGATGCTTCGGGCATGCGGAAAAATTCCGTCTTCGAGACCGACTAGAAAAACGACCGGAAACTCCAGACCTTTCGCCGAATGAACGGTCATCAAAGTTACCGAAGCATTGCGGTCATATTTGTCCGTATCCGAAGAAAGGGCGGCGTGGTCAATAAAATCACGCAGTCCGTTTTCTTCTTGTTTATCGTAATCAACCGCCGCATTGACGAGTTCTTCGAGGTTAGCGAGCCGGCTTTCGGCCTCTTCGGAATTTTCATTTTGAAGCATCATCGAATAACCCGTTTTTTCGATCGCGTGAATGACAACCTCCGAAACGGGGCGATCGGATTTTAAGCTTTCGCCGACCTTTTTCTGTAAACCTTCGATGATTCCTTTGAAAAGCTTAAAAGATTTAACCGCTCGCGGGGTCAGATTCAAAGGCTGATCGTATTTTTCGTCCGTAATGATGGCGATAGTTTCCCAGAGCGAAACGCCGAAGTCCTTTGCCCGTAAATTCAATTCATCCAGAGAAGCCTTGCCCAAAGCCCGCGGCGGTGTGTTGATGACCCGCAACAATGCAACATCATCGAACGGATTTAAGGCAAGTTTCAAATAAGCGACAATATCCTTGATTTCAGCCCGTTCATAAAAGGAAAAACCGCCGACGATATTGTATGAAATCCGCATTTTCCGCAATGCTTCCTCAAACACACGCGATTGAGCATTGGTGCGGTAAAGAATGGCTATCTTCTCGCGGGAATTCATCCGCAGATGGTCATAGATCATCGAGGCGACAAATTTCGCTTCCTGATCGGCATCAAAAGCCTGATAGTAAAAAATCTTCTCGCCGCCCGATTTTTCCGTCCAGAGTTTCTTTTCCTTGCGTCCCTGATTGTTGGATATAACGGCATCGGCGACGTCCAAAATCGTCTGCGTCGAGCGATAATTTTGCTCGAGCAGAACAACTTTCGCATCGGGAAAATGTTCTTCAAAATCCAGAATGTTGCGAATATCAGCCATCCGGAAGCCGTAAATACTTTGCGCATCATCGCCCACGACACAGATATTCTGCTGTTTTTCGGTTAAATATTGAACCAGAGCAAATTGCAGAGGATTCGTATCCTGATATTCGTCAACCAGAATATATTTGAATTTATCGTTATATTTTTCGCGGACTTCGGGAACTTTTCGTAATAATTTGACGGTTTTTATAAGCAGATCGTCAAAGTCCAGAGCGTTGGCATTATTGAGGCGTTCTTCATACATTTTGAAAACTCTGGCGATCGCCGCCCGTTTTTCGTCCGCATATTCAACCCGTGAAGCATATAATTCATGGTCTTCGCCTTTATTTTTAGCACTGCTGATCGAAAAAAGAACCTGCCGCGGCGAAAGCTGTTTCGTATCAAAACCCAAATCTTTAATACATCCGCGGATAACTTTTTGAGAATCGTCGGTGTCGTAGATCGTAAAAGAACGGTTATAGCCCTCCTGAAGATGCTCGATATCCTGCCGCAAAATCCGCACGCAGAGGCTGTGGAACGTAGAAATTAGCGGGGCGGACGGAAGTTTTTGTCCCTTTAACAATTCGAGAATTCTTTCCCGCATCTCTCCGGCGGCTTTATTTGTGAAGGTGACGGCTAGGATATTATGCGGCGGAACTTTTTTTTCCGAGATCAGATAGGCGATGCGGATCGTGATCACACGGGTTTTTCCCGAACCGGCACCGGCCAGAACAAGCAGTGGCCCTTCGGTGTGTTTGACTGCTTCGAGTTGTTTCGGATTGAGCGTCGAAAGTATATCCATTGAAAAAATATCGAAGGTTTTTAAAGTATTTTCAGTCTAACAAAAACAAGTCGGAATTAAAAAAGGCAAGTCCGATAAATTCGGATTTTGAAAAATTGTATTGAGTTTTTCGGGGAAAAATTAAATTTCTTGCCAAAAATGTCCGACCAAATATAAAATCTATTGAGAAACTTTTTATGAAAAATTTTCTAAAAATCGTCGCCGTAATAATTTTTATCGTTATCATCGGAATTCAGTTTTTCCGACCCGAAAGAGTAAATCCGCCGATCAATGAGCAAGAAACATTGGAAGCCAATTCCCGGATTCCCGAAGATATTCAAGGAATTCTTAAAAATTCCTGCAATGATTGCCATTCGAATAAAACGGATTTTCCCTGGTATTCAAATGTGGCTCCGGTTTCGTGGAGCGTCGTCGAACATATCGAACACGGTCGCGAAGAACTGAATTTTTCGAAATGGGGAACATATAGTCAGGATCGAAAATTGCGGAAACTGGAAGAAATTTGCGATGAGGTCAAAGCCAGAGAAATGCCGCATAACCAGTATCTATGGGTTCACTGGGACGCCAAGCTTTCCGACGAGCAGATAAATGATTTATGTAAATGGACGGATGAAGAAAGTAAAAGATTGGAAAGTTAGAAATTTTCGGTCAAACTTTATCTTGAAAATTACATCAAATTTTCGACTTTCCCAAAGGTTACAAAAAAAATATGAAAATATCATTCCTAAAACTTCGGTTTATGCTGATCTGTGCGGTTTTGATTCTGTTTATTTCCGTTTTTTCAAACCGCATAACTCTGGCCAAAAACAATTTCGTGCCGACTCAGAATTTTAGCGTTAATGAACTTCCGGCAGAGTTTGTTTATACGACAAATTTTTCAGGTGTTTCGCGGACGATCTTTCAAAAGATAAATTACGAGAGAAAGAAGAAACGACTGGATTCGATGATGTGGCACGAAGATCTGGCCGATCTGGCTTACGATTATTCGGAACTGATGGCGAAGGAAGGTTTTTTTGATCACGAAGACAATGACGGCAATACGGTCGTGGATCGGGCCGAAAAATACGGCATTAAGGGCTGGCGAAAGATCGGCGAAAATCTTTTTCAATGTTACGGTTATGACGATCCGGCGGACATTGCCGTCAAAGGCTGGCTGAAATCGCCGAGTCACCGGGCAAATATCTACGACGATGAATGGACGCACACGGGTATCGGCGTTTACCGGACGAAAGAGGGTGAAATTTACATAACGCAGGTTTTTCTGAAAAAATAAAAAAAGCTTGTAGAATCAATGGTATAATCGAAGACGGCAAATTTTTGTAAAATGAGCCGTCTTTTTTGCGAGTAAATTCAGGGAACATTTATTTATGAAATTTTTGAGGAGGCTTTTCTTAAATGGATTTGATTCTTAACAACCCGCTTGCTTCGATGTACGGACCGTATTTTTTGATTCTGTATTCGGTATTGATCATCTTTTCAGTAATTTTTCTGCTAATTGTCAAAAGATTGGTTGACACCTCAAACCGGCTTCCGATTCCGCATATATCACAAACGGTTGATCCGTTTGAAGTTTCGTATCTTCGCGGAAAAGATGAAGAACTCGCACGTTCCGTTATTTTCAGTTTGATGCAAAAGGATTTTATTGAATTTTCCGATACGAAAACCTCCATCAAACGAAAAAATCCCGAAGCGAACATAGATCGACTTACCAAAATCGAGCAAATAACTCTTAATTGGCTCGGAAAAGAACGCTCGACAAGCGAGATTTTTGACTCTTTCGGACTTGTCAAACAACTCGAATCATTTTCACGAACATATAAACAAAAGCTCGAAAACTCATATTTGCTGATCGGTGAAGAAACCAGACAAAAATTTGCCGCATTTAAGTGGTTTATACTTATAACCTTTTTCAGTTTGGGATTTTATAAATTATTCGTTTCGGTTTTAAACGGCAGATTCAATTTGATTTTTCTGATCATACTCGGCATCGTCGGGTTTTTGGTCATCAAAGCCGTTTCAAATTTACCGAGAATTTCCAAACTCGGACAGACATATCTCGACCGATTACAGCTTACTTTTTCAAACCTGAAAAATAACACGGTCGGTTTGTATGCCGACCGGGGAAGTAAAACCTTTTTACCGCAGCAAACCACTTTCGGCGGAGTTGATCCGATGCTCTTGTCGGTCGGAATTTTCGGCGGTGCGATTCTCGCCGGAACGGTTTTTGATAGTTACAATCTGGCCTTTGCCAAATCCTACCAACAACAAAACAATACGAGTTCCTGCGGTTCCGGTTGCGGTAGTTGCAGTAGTTGCAGTAGCGGCGGGAGCAGTTGCAGTAGCGGAAGTTCGTGCAGTTCCTGCGGCGGCGGTTGCGGCGGTTGCGGCGGTTGTTCTTAAATTTGACTACGAAAAATACGAAATAATGCAAAATTACACGAATATATCGTTTAATAAATTTTTCGTAAAATTTCGTGATCTTTCGTATGTTTCGTAGTTGATCTTTTTTATAAATGACAATTCCAGATTTAAAAAAACTCGGCATCGGCATCGGTTTTCGCGAGCAATTCCGTGCCGATATTTTTTTGCATCGGGATAAATTTGATTTTCTTGAAATCACCGCCGACCATTATCTCGAGGCAAGCGAACGGAAGATCGAAGAGTTAAAAATTCTGAATGAACATTTTAATTTGATTCCGCACGGTCTCGATCTTTCGCTTGGCAGTGCCGAGGGTGTGGATGAAGAATATCTCGAAAAATTCGCAGAACTGGTTGAATTCGTCGAGCCCGAATGGTTTAGCGATCACATCTGTTTTACAAAAGCTGGCGGAACAAGCATCGGACATCTCGCCCCGGTGCCGTATACAACGGAAGCTCTGAAAGTTTTTATTAAAAATATCGAAACGGTCAAAAGGAGAATAAAAACTCCCCTGATTCTTGAAAACATAACTTATATGGTGCGGTTTCCATCGTCTGAAATGTCGGAAGCGGCATTTATCTCGAATATCTTAGAAGAAACTGACTGCGGTCTTTTACTGGATGTAACGAATCTTTATATCAATTCGAGAAATTTCGGTTTTTCCTGGCAAAAATTTCTGGACGAAATTCCGCTTGAAAGAGTCGTTCAACTGCATTTTGTCGGCTCGCACCGGCACGGCGAAAAATTTATTGACGGTCATTCGCACAAGACCGAAAATGAGATTTGGGAAGTTTTCCGCAAAGTTTGTCAAAGAGGCGACGTGAAAGGGGCAATTTTAGAACGCGACGGGAATTTTCCGCCTTTTGAAGAGATTTTGGAAGAGATCGAAACGGCCCGGGCAAATTTCGGATGAGTCTATTAAAGCAACAAAAGTTCCTGGCAAAACTCTACACCAATGAAGATTTCCGGAAGAATTTTATTGCCGAACCGGAAACGGTCGGAAGAGAAAACGGTCTAGACGAAAAAGAAATTGAAGATATTGTCCGAATTTATCCCGAGGAGATCGAGTCCTTTGCCGAATCGCTATTTTATAAACGTCTCCGCGAAGTCGAAACGTTTTTGCCGTTGACGAAATCTTTGCTCAGGGATGATTTTGAAAAACTTTTCCGTGAATTTATTAATAAATTCAATCCGCAGACGGTTAAAAAACATCTTGAAGATGCGGTTGAATTTGCCGGGTTTTTGCAAGCAAGGGAATTGAACCCAATTTGGCTCAAAGATATTTTAAAACTTGAACAGGCCAAACTGGAATTCAATGGTCTAGGCAAAAAGTTTATTTTCAAAAAATTTGATTTTGATATAAGAAATTTAAGACGCGAGGATTTAGAGAATAATCTAAATTTACTCAGGAGAAAAACCTTCGGGATTTGGTTCAGGATTGGTAAAAGACATCAGCATAAAATTTTCTGAAATAAAAAACATTCAAATATTTACGGATCGGCTATTGACCTATAGACTATAATTATGGCGTTACTAAAAATCGTGCATTATCCCGAAAAGGTTTTGTTGGAAGTCGGTAAACCGGTTTTGGAAGACGAGTTCAATGCGGATCTGAAAAAACTGGTTGACGATATGTTTGAAACGATGTATCACTCGCAGGGCGTCGGTTTGGCCGCCCCGCAGGTTGATATTTCAAAGCGTTTGTTCGTCATGGATTGTTCGGGCGGCGAGGATGAGTCGCAAAAATTCGCCCTGATAAATCCCGAGATCGTCAATGTCGAAGGCGAACAATACGGCGATGAAGGTTGCCTGTCGTTTCCGGGAATTTACACCAAGGTCAAACGCGAAATGCGGACGGTCGTGCGGTTTCAGGATGTGACGGGCGAAACCCAGGAAATGGATTTTGAAGACCTGCCCGCGAGATGCGTTCTGCACGAAACCGATCATTGCGACGGTATTGTTTTTCTCGACCGGATGTCGGCTCTAAAACGCGAACTGGCAAAACGAAAGATAAAAAAATTACAAAGAACGGGAAAATGGGAGTAAAGTGAATGAGCATAGAAGATACGAAATTTACGATTGAGGTTGATTCTTCCCACGATCTGAATCAATATTTGAAAAACGGTTGGGTTTTGCTGTTAAGTTACTCTCATTATAACCACGACGGACAGGAACCGCGTTTTGTCATCGGTTGGCAGAAAGAAACGGAACCCGTTTATCCCGAATTTTTAGACGAATGGGAACGCCAGACGATGAGGCGGGATACGGGACATTTGAGATAGATTCATAAAGTTAAATATGAATAAGCCGAAGTGCGACACTTGTCAAAAGGAACTGCAAAATTTAGGTCAGATCGGATTGAGAACAGGCGGTATGTCCGGCGGTTGGGAATTGGTATTGGGAACCTGGGCGGATCTTGATGAAAAAGTTCTGTATTTCGATCTTTTCCGATGCGGAAGTTGCGGAAGATTGGAATTTTTTGATCTCGATCTTAGTTTGCCTGCCAGATAATATGTTTTTAGAAAAAAATTAAAGTATTTATACAAATTAGAAAATAAAAATATGCAAACAGAAAGAAAACTAGACGAATTTAAGAATGAGCCGTTCACGGATTTTTCTCAAGCGGAAAACAAAGCGGCGATGGAAGAGGCGTTAGAACGTGTGCGGGGCGAACTCGGAAAAGAATATCCGTTGATTATCAACGGCGAGAAGATCGAACTTGATATGCATTTTCAGAGCATCAATCCGGCGAATAAAAATGAGATCGTCGGAATCTTTTCCGATGCCGATACGAATGCGGAAGAGTTGGTCGAGGAAGCCATCAAGGCGGCGACCGAAGCATTTAAGACCTGGCGGAATGTTCCGGCCGATGAGCGTGCCGAATATCTTTTCAAAGCGGCGGATATAATCCGTCAGGACAAGCATTATTATTCGGCCTGGATGGTCTTTGAAGTCGGGAAGACCTGGGCGGAAGCCGACGGCGATACGGCCGAAGCGATCGATTTTCTGGAGTTTTACGGCCGCGAAATGCTGCGTTGGGCCGGCGATCAACCCGTGACGCCTTCGCCTCTGCCTGAAAAAAACAATTTTGAATACATACCGCTCGGCGTCGGGGCGATCATACCGCCCTGGAATTTCCCTTTAGCAATTATGGCCGGAATGACGATGGCGGCAGTTGTTACGGGAAATACGACCGTTTTGAAACCTTCGCCCGATGCACCGGTGATCGCCTACAAATTTATGGAAGTTTTGGAAACAGTCGGTTTGCCGAAAGGTGTCGTCAATTTCCTCGCGGGAAGCGGTGCGATAGTTGGCGAACTGATGGTGCAGAGTCCGAAGACGCGATTTATTTCGTTCACCGGATCGAAAGCGGTCGGTCTGCATATTTACGAAGAAGCGGCAAAAACACGCGAAGGTCAGAAATGGATGAAGCGGGTCGTCGCGGAAATGGGCGGAAAAGATGCGATCGTGGTGGCGGATGATGCCAATCTGGACGAAGCGGCGGCCGGAGTTGTCGCGGCGGCATTCGGTTTTCAAGGTCAGAAATGTTCGGCCTGTTCGCGTCTGATCGTTGACGGAAAAGTTCACGATGAACTGATGGAAAAGGTTGTCGAACTGACAAATAAGTTAAATTTAGGCGATCCGACCGAGGGAGAAACGAGTTTAACGGCGGTTATCAATCAAAAATCCTTTGATAAAGCGACGGATTATATCAGGAAAGGAATCGAAGAAGGCGGCGAGGTCGTGGCGGGCGGTAATGCTTCGGATAAAGACGGTTTTTACATCGAACCGACGATCATCACGCACGTAAAACCAAAAACGACCATCGAGCAGGAAGAGATTTTCGCACCCGTTCTGGCGGTGATCAAAGCGGATAATTATGAACACGCTTTGGAAATCGCCAACGATACGGATTACGGTTTGACCGGAGCGGTCTATTCCGAAAGCCAAGAGCGTTTAGACCAGGCCCGCCGGGATTTCCACGTTGGCAATCTTTACTTAAACCGTAAATGCACGGGTGCCTTGGTCGGCGTCCATCCGTTCGGCGGATTCAATATGTCCGGCACGGATTCAAAAGCCGGCGGACGCGAATACTTACTTCAATTTATGCAGGGAAAATCAATCGCCGAAAAGATTTAAAGGAGATTGAAAAAGTAAAATTACAAAGATGATTGTGTTTTGCGTCGGCGGAAGTAGGCAACTCAAACACTTAAATACGGGTTGACGGAAAATGGACACAGGTTTTGGAAACCTACAATTATCATTGCGGTTTTAAAAATGCAGGTTTGCAGTGATTTGATAATTAAGTGTTGGATCTTACAAATCCAACACTCTTTTTTTGAAAAAATGCATCTTTAAGATTTAGGTCTCAACCTAAATCTTAAAGATGCAAAAAAATAATCGTTATTGATATGTTTATACATATAAAAGGATTTAACGGATTAAGTGAAATTGATAGAGATGAATATCTTAATAAAGATGAAGAAAGATTTTTAAGTGTTTTATACAATCATTTTCCAATTTGGAAGAAGTTTGGATTAAAAGAAGATGATATTTTTACTTTTTATCACGGAAATGTATTAACACTTGCCATTGATATTTGTGATTATCATGCTAATTCGGTTTTGCGTTCTTTAAGAATTGATTTGTTTAATGATAGTTTTTTAGCAGGCGAGGATGAAACGAATCAATATGTCAGTTTACTTAACCCAAATAATGCAGATGTAAAGGTGATTAAAAAATGTGATTTCACAAATGACCAATTTGCAGAAATAGCAGCACAATGGATTTCTTTTGAATTAGCAAGAAAAATTGAACTTAGAGAATGGATTAATGAATCGTTTCATTTAAGAGAGTATGTTTTAGTTGATTCAGAGAGAATTATTTCAACATCCTGTACAAATAATTTAATTTCACAAAATAATTTAGGAAATCCAACAAAAGTTAAAATTATTTTTCCAATTGACTAAGGAATATTTTTATCAAAGGAAAATTGCAAAATTTTAATATTGTTCAACGTAAACAACTAATTTAATTTTAACTGGAAATTCAATAAATTCAATTCAACTGTTTTTAAATAAATTTGAACGTTAAATGTGTTTATTTTGACATTCTATTTTTTATTATTATTATTTTATTATAATATTTCTTAAATTTGGGGTTTT
>JBGTRS010000136.1:0-10281 GCA_041940665.1 Pyrinomonadaceae bacterium
CTGTCATCAATCAGAAGTTCGCCGTTTTCATAGACGGTTCTCAGCTGAGAATTTTCGGCTTTGCGGGTTTCGATGTCCGGCAGACGAACGGTTTTATATTCGCCGTTTTCATCCAAAACCAGATCGAGCCGGCCTTTTTTGCTTTTTTTGCCGGGATCGGTGACGGGCTGTTTATAAACGTCCCGCAACTCGCCGTCAACGACGATCGCCGATGTTTTGTAGGCGAATTTCAAAGTGTCGCGGTTGACCTTTTGCAGAAGCGAGCCGCCGATGCCGAAGGCGATGTTCGAGGCGGAAAAACCATCGTTTTTGAGCCGTTGCAAAATCTGATGAATGGATTGTTCATTGACACCGTCGCCCTGAATGACGCGGACATTTTTCAAAACCTTATAGCCTTTCGAGTTCGTCTCTGTGCCGAATTTTTCAGCGAGGATATTTGTGATTTCAGAAACGACCGTTTCGGGATCGCCCGAATCGGGACGGATGACGACCGTCGCCCCGGAATCAATAACTTCCTGCCGAAGTTGCTCGCCCCAGATTTTTTCGACTGCTTCGTAGATATTCCAGGAATCCGACACGACCGCTACGAGCGAATCAGGTTTGGCAAATTGCTCGAGCATGTTGCGGTATGCGAGAACTTCGTTTTCGCGTCCCCAGGCCGTCATCGTCGAATGCTCGGCGGCCGGAATCGAAAAACCGGCCATTTCCGCACCGTAAAAATCACGATGCAAAATAAGCGATGCCATCGTGTCAGTGCCTGAGAAATTGACGAGATGTGCCGCACCGCCGATCGCCGCCGTTTCTTTTGAAGAAACGCCGCGACTGCCGAAATCGTGAACTTTGAAATTTATTTCCGCGTCCGCATCATCCGCCGTTTCCTGCAAAAACTTGTAAAAATTCTGTTTGATATAAAAGCTTTGCGTTGCAACTGTGATCGGATACCAAATCCGCATCAGTTGAGTTTCAAACCAGCTCGTCAGCCAGAAAAATTCCGCGTCAGTATTCTCGACCGTCATCAAGGCATTATGAAGCGGCACGACCGAGCCTTCCGCGACCGCCCGCACCCGAAACGGCATCCGTCCGTCATATTTTTCAACCGCACGCTTCCAGCCTTCATAATTAAAAGGCAAACCGTGATTGGTGATAACTTCGCGGGCTTCCTCGACCATCTCGAGCGTAAATTTTTCCAGAAAATAATTTTTTAAAATATACTGCAAGCCGAAAAAGACCGTTCTATCCCAACTCCGGTCAGTCCCACGCGATTCCAGATAAGAATGCACTAAATTAGTATTCGGCGGATATTGCAGATAATGACTCGCTTTGTAGCTGTCCGTATCGATTATTCTGTTTATTTCTTTCATTTTATTTTATCTCCTATTTTTCGGCTCTCTACCTGAAAGCCTAATTTAATTTTGGATTTTAGATTGTAAATTTTGGATTCAATCTAAAATCTTCGTTTATTATTCTTTTTCAAAAACTTTCAAGAAAGCGTTATAAACTTTCTTTGTTTGTGTGTTATCGAAAATCGCAAAAATTACACGCTCGAAGCAATTTTTGAATTCGCCTTCAAGCAATTCACTGAACATTTTTGCGATCAAACTCGGATCATTTTGAAAAACTCCGCAACCCCAGGCACCTAAGATTAAAGTTTGGTGTCCGTGTTTATTGGCAATCCACAAAAACTTTCTCGCCCGCTCTTTGTTGACCTGTTCGATTTTATCGAGATTTTCAGATTCTCTTTGCTTAAAGACACCCGCGTTGACGGCAGGCGAAGTCATAAACGTTACGAGATACGGCTTTTGCAAAAAACTCCCGTCATCATTGCGAAAAACGGGAACGTTCGGCGAATAGATCATATGATCCGAATAAGCTAGCGTTCGCCGTCTGCGATTGTAATCATACATTTCCCGATGTTTCATTAAACACGGATAAAGCGAAGACGAACGTGCCAGAGATTCTTCCTGTGCCTGAGCACCGCCCAGAAAACCGCCGCCCGGATTTTTTGCCGATGCAAAATTCAGGACAAACGGATTTGTGTCTTCATCTTTCTGACAAACCCTTTTCGCCGCTTCGAGTGTTGTTTCATCCGTCAATTCGATTTTCGTTTCGCCTTCGATTTTCGTTAATTCAAATTCCGTCGAAAAATCTTCGGGACGAAAAAGTGTCGAACTTTCAACCGCTTTTTCGATTTTAGATTTGATTGAAACCGTTTCTCCCAAGTTATTTCGATAAACACCGTCGCGGATAATTTCTAAAGTTTCTTTTGCTATTTCTTTTCTACTTGATTTCTTCATTTTGTTAACTAATTTTCAGTTTTCTATCCGAAAACCTACATTTCTATAATCATTCATCATTTTCACGAAGTTCTTCCCGAACTTCCATCAGCAATTTGCCGAGCATGTTTTTTCCCTGTCCATACCCACCATCGCCCCAAAAGCTCGTCTTACTTCCTCTTCTTGCTTTTTTCCTGCAAATTTTTGGGCTTGAAAATAATGCTCAACCGTTCGCCAAACCTTTCCTTTCAAAAAAACTCGATGACGCGAAAAATTTGAAAACACACCGTATTCATCCGTCGGCATATAAAATTTGATAACTTTGTTTTCACTCATAACTACATCCCCAAGAAATATCTCACAATGTGTATGTGATCTTCGAAGAATTCGTCTTCCATTTCGCCCAGAGCGGAAAGCGGCAGCCAGAAGGCTTTTTTTGCATCGTCGCCGCCTTTGACACGCGGCAGACCGTCTTTTAATTTCGGTTCGAGTTCAAAGTAATAGGCAAAAGTTATCGTCCGTCCGCGTTGTGAACGCTCCGGATGATCGAATTCCTTGGATGCTTTGATACTCCCGCGAAGGACGGGAACGGGTATTTTTATCTGCGTTTCCTCTTTTAATTCCCGGATGGCGTTTTCTTCTAAGGTTAAATCGGGTTGCAGAAATCCGCCCGGAAGGGCGAGAAGACCTTTGCCGGGCTGAAAGCCGCGGCGAATGACGAGAATATGTCCGCTTTGGACGACAACCGCATCGGTCGTGGCAAAAACCGGAGCAAACGGCACGCCGACAAATTTTGTGTCTTCCTTGTATTTTTCAAGATACTCGAACTCTTTCCGGAGATGCTCGAACGTCGGCATTTCCTTAAAGGCATTCAGATATTTGACGGCTTGTGCCGGAACATCCCTCTGCCAGGCGTCATCATCCGCAAAGTATTTTTCGCGGATATCGGTCGCGTTTATTTTCAGGAAACTTCTATCCGAACTGAAAAATTCTTCGAAATGCCACTGCGGGAACATATTCAGATAATAGGAGCTTTTATCCTTGAAAAAGCCGACGAGAGCGATCTTCGGATTTTCGTCGCCGTCTTCTTCCGTGATCTGATTAACCGTGTTCTGAATTTCGGTCGTCCAGACGTGGTCGTTATAGGGATAATCCCGCACGGAATGAAAGACTAAGTTCTCTTTTGGGAAACAAGCTCTGATGATTTCCTCACGCATCGCGGGCGTAAACGGATTCTTGACATCGGACGCACTGCGGGCCGAGCCGAGTATAATAACGACTTTTTGACAAAGTTTGGTTGCGTGTTGGATCAGATCTTGGTGGGCTTTATGGAATGGTTGGAAACGCCCGATGACGATTCCGTAATCATATTTTTTATTCATTTTTCTAACACTCTCCGTGTTCTAAATTTTCGTCATCCTTCCCGAATGACTACCGTTTCAACATAATATACTACGAATGGGTTTTCAAATCGGTTCGGACTTTTCCGTTAAAAAAATTGAAAATGATTTGTTATACTTTCTTTAACGAAAAATGAAGATATCACTCGGAAGACAAATTCAACTCGCATTTTTATTTGCATTTTTTATCCTTATCACACTGGGATTTTTTTCTTACTTAAATACAAATTCTCTGAATACCGCCTTTGCCTGGGAAAAACATACGCAGGCGGTCTTGCTGAAACTCGATGACATTTTGAGTCTTTCCATTGACGTTGAAACCGGCGGACGCGGTTATATCATTACGGGCAATGAAGAATTCCTGGAGCCGTATAACGATGCAACCAAACAGATCGAACAGAAACTCAAGGAGTTGCGGGAGCTTATGGAAGTGGATTCAGCCTCCCAAAAAAAAGAATTAAGGTATCTTGAAAGCAAGGTCAAGGAAAAGATCGATTACACAAAAATGCTGATTGATCTGCGGCGTAACGAAGGAATCGAGGCCGCCGGCGACCGTATCGAAACGGAAAAAGGCAAGGAAATAATGGACGAGGTTCGTCAGTCGATAAAAAAATTGAAGGACGAAGAAAAGAGTATTCTGCAAGTCAGAGAAAAGGAACTGAGCGGGAGTATGTCCAATATTTTGTGGCTTCTCTTTTTCGGTATCACCCTCGGTGCCGTTTCGCTGGGGCTGGCAAATTTTGCCATCAATCGGGAGATCAAAAAGCGTTTTTCGGCGGAAGAGAATTTGGTTGAAGCCAATAAGGAGCTGGAAAAACGGGTTGAGGACAGGACTAAAGAATTACAAAACAAGAATGAAGAACTGAAAGAACAGATCGGAAAGAGAAAAAAATCCGAAAAACATCTCCAGATCGCCCTTGAAGCGGGAAGTCTCGGCACCTGGCTTTTTAATCCGGCGGACGAAAAGATCGAATTGGACGAACGCGGTTTGAGCCTTTTCGGTCTGACCAAAGAAGATTTCGACGGTTCCCGAAAATCCGTTTTTAAACGAATTCACGAAGATGACCATCTTGCCATCGAAGATCTGTTTGAAAAATCTCTGACCGATAAAACCAGTATCGATGTCGAATTTCAGGTCGTGATGCCGGACGGTTCGATCCGTTGGAATCATTGCACCGGACAAGTTCAAACCGATAAAGATGGCAACATTTCCCAGATCATCGGAAATTGCCGCGATATTACCGAGAAAAAAGAATACGAGATAAATTTGCAAAGAAGCGAGCAGAATGTCAGAAACATCATTGATAATCTGTTCAGTTTTGTCGGCGTACTTTCGCCCGAAGGGATTCTGCTCGAAGCCAACCGGACGGCTTTGGATTCCGCGTCGCTCAAACCCAAAGATGTGATCGGCAAGGAGTTTGCCGAAACTTACTGGTGGTCTTATTCCGAAGAAACTCAGGAACAGCTTCGCGAATCGATCAAAAAGGTCGCTCAAGGCGAAAAAGTCCGCTACGATGTGGAGGTCAGAGTCGAAGGCGGCAAGCTGATTCCGATAGATTTTATGATGGCACCGCTTTACGACGATCAAGGAAAAATCACCCATCTGATTCCTTCGGGTCTTGATCTGACGCCGCGAAAAGAAGCCGAGGATGCTCTCAGACGGAGCGAAAATTTTGCCAATGGGATTCTCAATTCGCTTTCGGCCCATATCGCCGTCGTTGATAAAGACGGTCAGATCGTCGCCATTAATGAGGCGTGGGGAAAATTTGCCGAAGAGAATGCCGACGAAGATCAGATATTGGCAACCGGAGTCGGGCAAAGTTACCTGAGAGTTTGTAATTATAATCACGACTCTAAAGAAGAAAGCACCCAACTTTTGGATAATCTGAAGAAAGTTCTGAAGACCGAACAAGACTTTTTTACTCACGAATATCCGTGTCATTCGCCGACGGAAAAACGCTGGTTCCTGATGCAAGCCAGTGCGATGAAAGGCGACGAAGGCGGAGCGGTCATCTCGCATATCAACATAACCGACCGGAAATTGAGCGAGATCGAACTCAAAAACAGCGAAGAATTCAACCGCAGTATCTTTGAGAACAGTCCCGACTGCGTCAAGGTTCTGGCACTTGACGGGACGCTTCTTTCGATGAATTCGAGCGGTTTGGATCTGATGGAACTCGATGATTTTTCAGAGGTCAAAGGAACGCAATGGATAGAATTTTGGGGAGGCGATGAAAATGAGATGGCGTATCAGGCTGTCCGCACCGCCGCCGAAGGTAAACCCGCACACTTTGAAGGAGCCTGCGTAACCGCCAAAGGTACGGAAAAATGGTGGGACGTTTCGGTTGCCCCCGTTTTCGGGGCAAACGGCAAGCCCGTTCGTTTGATCGCCACTTCCCGCGATATTTCCGAACGCCGTGAATTCGAAGCCGAACTGCATCGCAATAAAGAGCAGTTGGAATTCGTCATGGAAGTTGCCGAAATGGGATCGTGGAGTTTGACTTTAGGAGATAATACGGCAACCCGTTCCCTGCGGCACGATCAGATTTTCGGTTACGAAGAGCTTTTGCCCGACTGGAAGTATGAGATTTTCCTCGACCACGTTTTGCCCGAATACCGCGATGAGGTCAATAAGAAGTTCCAAAAAGCAGTTACGGAAATAACCGACCTTGATTTCGAAACGCAAATTCTCAGAGCCGACGGAAAAACCCGCTGGATCTGGGCACGAGGAAAAATCCAGGAAAGCGAAAAAGGAAAATTGAAAATGCACGGAACGGTGATGGATATCACCGAACGTAAAAAGGCCGAGCAGGAGCGGGAGAATCTTCTCACAAATGAAAAAGCCGCCCGCCGCGACGCCGAGATCGCCAATCGTTTAAGAGATGAATTCTTAGCGACCGTTTCGCACGAACTCCGGGCTCCGCTAAATTCGATCCTCGGCTGGGCGAGATTGCTCGAAAAAGGTACGCTGGACGAGCCGACCACGGAAAAAGCGGTCAACACCATCGTCCGCAACGCCGAATCGCAGAACCGTCTGATCGAAGATCTGCTCGATGTTTCGCGGATCATTTCCGGCAAACTGCGGCTCGAAGTAATCACCGTCAATCCGATCACCATCGTCGAATCCGTGCTGGAAAGCGTCAAACCGGCGGCGGAAGCCAAAGGCATCAAACTCGAAGTACAGGAAGACGGCATCGTCAGCCATATTTCGGGCGATCCGAACCGCCTTCAGCAGGTCATCTGGAATCTTCTTTCCAACGCCATCAAATTTACGCCGAATGACGGCCGTGTGACTTTGAAGATCGAAAGAGTCGAAGATTTCTTTGAATTGAGAGTCGTTGATACGGGTGTCGGCATCAAGGAAGAATTTCTGCCGCACGTCTTTGACCGTTTCCGTCAGGCGGAAACTTCGAGCATCAGAAAATACGGCGGTTTGGGTTTAGGTTTGGCGATCGTCCGCCACATTACCGAGATGCACGGCGGAACTGTCCACGTTCACAGCGACGGCGAAGGCAAAGGCTCGACCTTTATCGTCAGCCTCCCTCTGGTTACTTCTTCAAGCGATAAAAGTTTGGAAGTTGAATCGTTGGTCAGCAAGTCATACCCGGAAGAAACGCCGAAATTAAATCTCGACGGTCTTTTGATCCTGGTTGTTGACGACGAGGAAGACACCCGCCAATTGCTCAAACAATCTCTGACCTATTACGGGGCGACCGTTTTGACGGCGGAATCCGCCGCTCAAGCACTCGAGGAAGTCATCAATAAAAATCCCGACTTTCTCGTCTCCGACATCGGTATGCCCGAAGAAGACGGTTATTCTCTGATGCGTAAAATACGCAATCTGCCGGACGAACATCAGAAACAAATTCCGGCGATCGCTCTGACCGCCTTTACAAGGGCTCAGGATCGGATGAAAGCTCTCGCGGTCGGTTTCCAAAACCACGTCTCCAAACCGGTCGAACCCGATGAACTCGTCACGGTCATCGCCAGTTTGACGGGACGTCTCCAGCAGATGGATGAAGGTGAAAATTGAAATTTTATCAATCATTTTTCTTAACTTTCATTTTCATTCCAAATTTCGGCCGCAAGGTCATCAACGGGTTCAGACCGATCTTTTGCGAAGGATCAAGCCGCAGTTTCCATTTTTGGGCGAGAGTTGCGACGAGCAAAATCCCTTCCATCCAGGCGAAACTTTCGCCGATACAGCTTCTCACGCCGCGGCTGAACGGGAAATAGATAAACTTTTGTCCGGCTTCTTTGATGGATTGCGAAAACCAGCGTTCGGGGATGAATTCGTCAGCGTTTTCCCAAAAGCGTTTGTCGCGGTGCATTATATACGGACTTACCAAAACCAGAGATTTTTTCGGAATCTCGAAATCGCCGAATTTATGTTCTTCGATGGATAACCGGCCGATCGCCCAGGCGGGCGGAAACAGCCGCATCGCTTCGGCAAAGACGGCTTCGGTGTATTTTAGATTGGCAACGTCTTCCATCGAAGGCGTTCTGCCGCTCAAAACTTCATTTAATTCTTCGTGCAGTTTCGCTTCTTTCTCAATGTTTTGCGACAGAAGATAAAATGTCCAAGTCATCGCATTGGCAGTCGTTTCGTGGCCGGCTAAGAACAGAGTCAAGGCTTCATCGCGGACTTGTTCATCGGTCATTTCGTTTCCCGTTTCTTCGTCCTGAGCCATCAGAAGCATCGAGAGCAGATCGCCTTTGTCCTCGCCTGATTTTCGTCTTTCATCAATAATGCCGTAAATTACTTTATTCAGGGTCGCCTTGGATCTTTTTAAACGTCTCGATTGCGGCAAAGGAAATTTTTCCAATAATTCGGAAAAAGGCAAAAGCAGATAATTGAACATTTTTAACAAATCGGTGAGAGCTTTTCCGATTTCGACGGTTTCGTCATCAACATTGGCGTTGAAAAGCGTCTTACCGACGATCTGCAAAGTCAGCCGCATCATTTCCTTGTCAATATCGCGGGTTTCCCCGTCGTTCCATTCATTCTGCAATCTCTCCGCATACTCGGTCATTACCCGGGCGTATTCGGTAATACGCCCGCGGTGAAAAGCGGGCTGAATCATCCGGCGTTGTCTCAGATGTTTTTCTCTTTCGCTCGTTAAAAGTCCTTCGCCCAAGAGACCTTTCGCCCGCTTTAACGCCCGGCCTTTTTCAAATTTGTGATGGCTTGTCACGAGTAGATCGCGGATCAGTTCGGGATGATTCAAAAAATAGGCGGGTATGTTATACATACGCATATACGTAATATCGCCGAGCCTCGCAAGTTCCGTCAAAAACTCGGTCGGACGACTCCGGAATTTGAAGAAATGTCCGCCGAAAAAACCCGCTTTGACGCTCGGCGGCAGATTTTTCTGGGTGTTTTTTTTACTCATAAACTCACTGACCAATGCCTTTCATTATATTCTATAATCGCCTCTCAAAAACAATTTGCATCAAAAAAATATAAAGAACAGATAAATTTGTGAGAGAAAATCTTCTCTCACATCGTAACTTTTTATAGTTTGAAGAAAATAATCATTTAGAAAACATAAAGACCGAAAGAAAATTTTGAAGAGAAAAATCGAACAACATTTGATTGAAAAAGCCGTTGCAGGTGACGCGGAAGCCTTCAGCGAAATTTATTTTCGGCTGAAAGATTCGATCTTCGGTTTCGCCTTCCGGATGACCGGACAAACTTCGACGGCGGAAGAAATCACGCAGGAAGTTTTTATGTTTTTTATTGAAAATCCTGATAAGTTCGAACCCGCGAAAGGCTCGCTTTTTCTATTCTTGTGCGGTGTCGCCAGAAACAAGATTCTCAATCATTTGAAAAAAAGCGGAACGAGACTCGAAATGAATAATTTTGAGAGCGAACATTTTGAAAATTTTACCGCGAGCAACGGAAATTCGCCTTTAAAAAATTTATTGGAAAAAGAATTTTCCGAAAAGATCGAAGAATGTTGTGCGGAAATTTCTCCGTTTCAAAGGGAGGTTCTGCTATTGAGAGAATTGGAAGATCTATCTTACGAGGAGATCGCAGAGATCACGAAAACGAATATCGGAGTCGTCAAGGCACGTCTGTATCGGGCCAGACGCTCGCTGGCCAAAGACCTGGCTCCGTATATCAAAAGCGAAGAGGTTTTATATGAAGTGCATAGAAGTTAAAGAAAATTTAGATGCTTTACTCGATGACGAACTCGGATTTTCCGAAAAGGAAGAAATGGTGTCGCATCTCGGAAAATGTGCAGTTTGCCAAACGGAATTTGAGAGTTTGCAAGCCGTCGGCGAATTGATGCGGCGGACTTTGCCGATGACGGCACCGGCATCGTTGGATGCGAAGGTTTTCAATACGTTTGAAAAACACCACGCCGTACGGCAAAACATCAAGCAAGCTGAAAAACAAGAAAAGACCGGTTGGTTCGGCATTCCGATTCCCGCTTTTGCGGCCGGTCTTTTGCTTCTGGCATTATTCAGCGGTCTGGCATTTCAGATGGGCAGAATGTCGGCCGCCGATAATGCCCGAATTTCACAAACGCCCGAAACCGGAGATAAATCCTTTGCCAAAAACAATTCGGCTGATGAACAAGCATCCGAAATAAAATATGTCG
>JBGTRS010000137.1:0-10273 GCA_041940665.1 Pyrinomonadaceae bacterium
TTTAACAAAAATGTAGGGGCAGCGGCTTGTCCCTGCCCATGAGCGTTAGCGAAAACAAACGTAATTTATCCGAAAATTTTGAGATAAATACATATTTTTCGCCTAACGGCTCACGGGCAACCACAAGGGATTGCCCCTACAATTTATTTTATGCTTTAAATTACTTTTCTAATAATTCTCTGTTGTGTCCACAATCAAGTTCTTCACCATCTTGATAAACTCTTGGATAGCTGTTCCTATTCCCTTCTACATAAACCGCAATGTAATCACTATAAACCGCAACGTGAAAATAAACATCTTCGACATCTTCTTCGATAATCTCGAAAACATCTTTTGGCTTCATTACATAATCTTCGCCCCACGGTTCAAGCATCAAAGTTTTCAAATCGTCAGAATCATTTGCAACAACAACTTTATAAACCGACTTTTTTGTAAATAAATTAAATATGTTCATACCGAAAACACGAAACAACGTGATCGTTGACCATTCCCGTCGCCTGCATAAAGGCGTAGCAGATCGTCGAACCGACAAAATTGAATCCGCGTTTTTTCAGATCTTTGCTCATCCGGTCGGAAATTTCGGTCGTCGCGGGAATATCGGCGAGTTTTTTGAATTTATTTTTGATCGGTTTTCCGTCAACAAAACTCCAGATGTATTTATCGAACGTGCCGAATTCTTTTCGGATTTCGAGAAATGCGTTGGCACCGTTGATCGCCGATCTGATCTTCAAACGGTTGCGGACGATTCCGGCATTCTGCATCAATTCGTCGAACTTCCTTTCATCGTATTTAGCGATCTTCTTCGCATCGAAGTTATCAAACGCCTGACGATAATTTTCGCGTTTTTTGAGGATCGTGTCCCAACTCAAACCGGCTTGAGCACCTTCCAAGATCAGAAACTCAAAAAGCCGACGGTCATCGTGCAGGGGAACGCCCCATTCTTTGTCGTGATATTCGATAGCTAAATCGTTATTCACCCATTCGCATCTTTTCATAAATTCAGAATTAAAAAAAAGTCATCCTGACAATAACTTTATTGTTCGATCTTCAAAACCTTCAGATAGCAGACGACATTTTTGGAAACGGGATCGTTTGTGCTTCGCAGGTCGCCCGTCACTTTGACCTTTTTTTCTAGATCAATTCTGTTGCCGTCGTTATCGCGGATGACGATGTCGGATTTTTGATAACCTCTTTCAACCTTGTCCATCGTATTCGCACCGCTTCCGATCTCGATGTCGGCGGAAAAACCTTCTTCCGCATCGGCCGAGCCTTTCAGCTTAAAACCGCATTCCATCCGGCCGCTTGTATTCGAGCAGAACAGCCCTTTTTTGTCATCCAGAAAGCCTTCTGTTTCGATCCTTTTGCCGTCGTTGCCGGCGTCGCACATTTTCGCCTGCTCGACCGGTTCGCCTTCGACATTGCATCCGGCGACGATCAAAATCAAAGATAAAACCGACCAGATCAAAAGTTTTTTCATTTAAGATTTTCTCCTTTTTTTGCGATGTAAATTGTTTTCTCGATCTCCGCGTGAACCGTTCCCGTCTTGTCCCTTAATTCAACGACGTAAATTTTGTCAAAGGAACGCTTTGTTTCGAGTTCCGCTTTGATCTCCTCAATATCTTCGGGCGTAACGACAAAATTTGCAAACAGAGTTTCCCGGCCCGGCCGCCGGAAGCGAATTTTCGCCGCCTTGTCCCAGACGATATAATCCTTTATGCCCAGAATCTTCATCAGCATCAGCATATAAAACGGATCAATTCCGGCATACATACTGCCGCCGTAGATCGTGCCGACATAATTCCGCGTCCGCCAATTCAGAGGAATTTTGACACGGATTTCGTGATAATCATGGGAAATATAAATTACTCTCGCTCCCGTGCCGCGATAGGCGGGAAAGAAATTGAATTTCCAGCGGTCTAATCTCGTCGTAAAACTTTCGGGCATATTATTTCGGAAAACCTTCCGTTTCCATAACCCTTTCGGCTTGACGAAAATGGCGTTTTTCGTGTTCGACGGCGATCTCGAAAGCCGTTCCCAAACGGTAGGTCATCAGTTTCAGAAACGGCGAAGTGACGACGGTTTTTTCCGGATCAACGCCTTCCAGTGATTTTATTTTCTCGCCGAATTCTGTTTGATGAGCGGCGAAGCGTTCGATGATGTCGGGCGGAATATCGCTCGGCGGAACGATGTCGCGGCTCGGTGCCTTGAATTTTTTCGCGTCGTTCTTGAGCGATTTCAAAAGAAAACCGCCGAAAAAGCCGGTTAAAGGCGAGTAGTTTTCCCAGAAGGAATTTTTTCTTGTCCCGCTTTTGAACTTTTCAAATTCGGGGTTGAAAGCTTCATTCGATTTGATCAGATGATCGAAACACTGCCCGATGCTCCAACTGTCAGCCCGCGGCTTCCAGTTGATCTGTTCGGCGGAAAGACCTCCGAATTTTTCGACCGCCGCTTCCGAAATTTTGTTTAATTCTTCAGTAATCATAATTTAATCCTCGCTTTTCGGAAAATTTTCCGATTCTAAAATTCTTTGTGCCTGATTAAAATGCCGTTTTTCGTGGATGACGAGAATCTCGAAGGCATCCAAAAGGCTGACGTTGAGAGCCGGACTGATCGGTTCGGGAATTTTTATTTTCTTTAAGTTGAGATCTTTAGTCGTTTCCATCAAAGAGATCAGTCTTTCCTGATTTATCCGGAAATCTTCGATAATCGTTTCGCCGATTTGGCTGTAGGAAGGTTCAAAAACCGGAAAGGTCTTCATTTTTCGGGCCGTCTCGGGACTGACGGCTTTTTTGAGCATTCGGCCGATCAGGGCGGGAACGAAAGGAACGGCACTAAACCAATTGTTGGAGTGAGTTCCGTCGGCGACCTTTTGAATATTCTCAAAGTATAGATCGTTGGTCGTGATGAGATGATCGAAACATTGGCCGATACTCCAGGTTTCGGCAGATGATTTCCAATTCAATTGTCCGGCGGAAAGATTTCCGAAGGTTCTGTCGACCTCTTCGCTAATGATCTGTGCGTTTGAAATCAACCCATCTATCTGACTGCTCATTTACCAAAACTCCTTGCGTCTTTTTAAAAAATTAAAACGAAAGATTCTTGATGTGAGTTCAAAACCTTTTTATTTCCCCTTAAAATTTCCCTCGCGTCGTTCCAAAAATGACTGCACTCCTTCCTGAGTGTCTACGCTTTGAAAGAGTTCCAAAATCTGCGGCTGAAGATGTTTTTTCGCCGCTTCGAAACCTTCGCTCTGCATTTTTCGGGCGGATTCAATCGTCGCTTTCACGCCCAAAGGTGCTTGTTTTGAGATCGTTTCGGCAATTTCGATGGCCTTTTCTAAAAGTTTCTCATTCGGAACAATTTCCTGAACCAAACCGATTCGCAAAGCCTCGTTTGCATCGAATTCATCGCCCGTCAGAAGCCACCGCATCGCATTTCCCCAGCCCGAAATTTGCGGAAACCTGAGCGTCGCCCCGCCGAACGGAAAAATTCCGCGTTTGATCTCGATCTGGGCAAACCTCGCATCTTCCGCCGCAAGGCAGATATCCGCCGCTAAAATGAGTTCAATGCCGATGGTCAGACATTTGCCGTTGACCGCTACAACGAGAGGCTTCGTTCTCTGCCGTTCGCTGTAAATACCGAGCGGATCGATCGCATCATCTTCAAATGTCAGAACACCTTCATCAACAACGGTCGGAGCGACATTTGCTAAATCCAATCCCGCCGTGAACATCTCGCCGTGGGCAAAAAGAACTCCGCAACGTAAATTTTTATCGTCCTCAAGGCGTGCATAAGCAGACGCGAGTTCATCGAGCATCTGATTATCGAAAGCATTTCGCTTTGCCGGACGATTCAGGCCGATCAAAAGAATGTGTCCGCGTTGTTCGATTGAAATTCTCGATTCTTCTTTTTGTGTTTTCATTGTTCTTCAAAATAGATTTAAACCGCAAAGGTCGCCAAGGACGCCAAGAAAAATCATAAAAATTTTCTCAAAATACCCTTGCGACCCGAGCGTCCTCCGCGGTTAATTTTCTTTTAGTTTCTCAAAGGCTTCCCTGTTTTCAGCATCGCCGCGATCCGCTGTTGCGTTTTCGGTTCGCCGCAGAGCGAAACGAATGCTTCGCGTTCCAGATCGAGCAGATGTTGTTCCGACACATACGAAGTGTGATTGAGATCGCCGCCGCACATAACTTTGGCGAGTTTCCGGCCGATCAGTTCATCGTGTTCGGAAATAAAATTGCCCTTTCGCATTTGATGCAGAGCGATCTTCATTGCCGCTTGCCCCTGTTCGCCGAGAGCGAGAATGTCGGTCCGCTCGACGGGTTGAACGTAACCCGATGCAGCCAGATTCAAGACTTCCTGTTTGGCGTCGGCGATCAGGCGGTCACCGTTCATCGAAATCGCGTCGGACGGGCGAAGAATTCCCCAACTCTTTGCTTCCTGTGCGGATGTGGCGACCTTGCCCATTCCGATCAGTTCAAAGGTCTTTTTCAAAAACGCGAGCGGATCGGCATCGGGCGTTTCTTTGGCTTTATCCATCGCCCGCATCGTCATTTCCTTTGTTCCGGCACCGGCCGGAATCAGACCGACGCCGACTTCGACAAGTCCGATGTAGGTTTCCGCCGCCGCCCGCACCTTGTCGCCGTGCATCGAAATCTCGCAACCGCCGCCAAGAGCCAAACCGTATGGTGCAGTAACAACAGGCTTTGGCGAATAACGGATTCGCATCACGGCTCTTTGAAATTGAGCGATCATCATATTGATGTCATCCCATTCTTCCTCTTGAGCCGCGAGCAAAACCATCATAATATTCGCTCCCGCCGAGAAATTTCCGCCCTGATTGCCGATGACCAGGCCTTCAAAATTTTTCTCGACCTCATCAAAGGCAAAGTTCATCATCTGCACCGTGTCGCCGCCGATCGAGTTCATTTTCGAATGAAACTCGAGACACGCCACACCGTCGCCCAAGTCGATCAGAGACGCTCCGGCGTTCGATTTGATGACGCCGTTTCTGGCCTTGACCGAATCGAGAATGATCACGCCGGGCTGTTCGGGCATCTTCTTGTATTCGCCCGCGACGAGATCGTAAAAGAAACGCTCACCGTTTTCTTCCGTCCGGTAAAAGTTTTCCGCCCCGTTTTCAAGCATCTTTTTGACATTTTCGGGAACGGGCTGACCTTCCTTGTGCATTCTTTCGACCGACTTTCTGACACCGATCGCGTCCCAGGTCTCAAAAACGCCGATCTCCCAACCGAAACCCCATTTCATCGCATTGTCGATTTCGACGATCGTATCGGCAATTTCGGGAATCCGGTTCGCCGCATACCGCAGAGTCCGCGAGGTCGTCTTCCAGAGAAACTCCGCCACCTCGTCATCGCCCCAGACGAGCTGATTGATGCGTTTATCACGGTCTTCAATTCCCTTCGCCGCTTCCAATGAAGCAAATTTCGTCTTCTCCTGCGGTTTATATTCAAAACTTTCGAGGTCTAACTCCAAAATCACGCGGTTACCTTCCGCGTCGGTTGATTTCTTGTAAAAACCGCCGCTCGTCTTGTCACCCAAAATTTTCTTCTCCAGCATCGTGTTGATGACATCGGGCAGAACGAACGCCTCGCGGTCTTCGTCATCGGGGATGACGGGATAGAGATTGTTGTTGACGTGAGCGAGAACATCGAGGCCGACAAGGTCTGAAGTGCGAAACGTCGCCGATTTGGCGTGGCCGATCGCCTTTCCGGTCATCTGGTCAACTTCCGTCGGCGTAAAACCCATTCTGAGCATCTCGTGGATCGTCGCCATCATCCCGAAGGTGCCGATGCGGTTGGCGATAAAATTCGGTTCATCTTTCGCCGGAACGACGCCTTTGCCCAAACGTCTGTCCATAAACCCGTGAACCTTGCAGGCAACTTCGCCGTCCGTCCATTCGGTCGGAATAACCTCGACGAGTTTCATATATCTTGGCGGATTAAAAAAATGCGTTCCGAGGAAATGCTTCTTAAAATCATCCGAAAACGGCTCGGCGATCTTTTCGATCGGAATTCCGCTCGTGTTCGAACAAATAATCGAACCCTCTTTGCGGTGCTTTTCAACCTGCTCGAAGACCTTGTGTTTGATATCGAGCCGTTCGACCACCGCTTCAAAGACGATGTCGCAATCCCTGATCTTTTCCATATCGTCCTCAAAATTCCCGAGTTCGATCAGGTTTGCGTTTGTGCCAAGCATAAACGGTGCGGGTTTTAATTTCTTCGCCGCCTCAAACATCGAATTGACCAGACGATTCCGCACCTGCGGAGCATCGAGAGGCAACCCTTTCCTCTCTTCTTCCTCCGTCAACTCATTCGGTGCGATGTCCAAAAGAAGCGTCGGAATTCCCGCATTCGCCAGATGTGCGGCGATCGCCGCTCCCATTGTTCCCGCTCCCAAAACAGCGGCTTTTTCGACTTTTAACATAGATTTTGTTTCCTTATTATAAACTGTTTCTAAATTGATTTTTTATGCAGACAGTATAACTGAATGACCATTCATTCAGCAAGAGACAACAAAAATTTATTGCCTTGTGTTCCGATTCGGTTATACAATGACGCAAATTTAGAACGAGTTTGAAATGTACATTTATGAAAAACACACTGACGGTTGCAATTTTGGCGATTGCAATTTCAATCCTTTCTCAAACCGCCTATTCGCAGGGCTTTCCCTACCATCTTTACGACACACGCACTCTGGCAGAATTGGTCGAACTGAATTCCGGCGTCAAAAAGACGGCCCAAAAAGATGTGAAAAACATCATGATCAGTGCCAAACCTTTCTATTCGGCGGTCAGAGTCGAATATGCCGGTCAATCCAGAAAACTTTCAAAAGATAAGCTGGGTTTATTTAAAGTTTGGGAAGAGAGTTTGAATGTAAAAAGTACCAACACCAACTTCAGCCTTTTCGAACTGCTTGATAAAGAGTTTCTCTTCAAAGAATGCGATAAGGAATACTGGGTTCCCGTTCAAACTCCGGCGGCCAATGATTTCCCGCAAGATATGAAAAAAGGCGACAAGATCACGCTGTATCTGATGGTCGTCGGCGGCATCGAAACCAACGGCGAATGGGAGTTCGTTTATCTGACAAATTCTTTCAAAATTTATTGATTTCGTGGCAGAATTTCCTCAGTTGCCCGCAGGCCGTGATGAAAGGCTTCTTCAAAGATGGCGATGCCGCCTAAATCAGAGTGAGCGAAATGGATGTGGCGGAAAGGTTTTTCTGCCTTTTCGCGTTCGCCGTTCCAGATGAAGTTTGTGCGGGGCGAGATCATCGCGTGGCCCCAACGCATGATGTCTATGCGGGTTGTGATCTCGCGGATGTTGGAATGTGCTTGTTCTAAATCCGTTAAACAGATGTCGGCTAATTCCCGCCAATCGAGGGCAAGAAGTTTCTGCATTCCCGTCCGCAGGTTTTCTTCCGCCATCGGGTAGTAATAGGTCAGAATCGTTTCGCCGTAATCAATTCCTTTCTGATGCGTGGCGACGACGTAACCGAGCGACGGGCTTTCATAAAACACATTGTCCCAGGCGAGCGGAAAATCTCTCGTAAAATTATTTTTCGGGCGGTCTCGTAAGAAGAGATTGGCGACAAACCAGGAATTATGCTGAAATTCGTTCGGATTAAACGAAGGGTTTTCGCGAAATCCGCGGATCAAGTATTGAGCCGTAAAAAGCGGGGCGGAATAGATGACCTGTTCGGCGTGCAAACCTTTTATCTGATTTGTTTTGGTATCTAAATAAATGACATCAACGCCGTTTTCGTTCGGTATTAATTCGACGACGATGTTTGAACGCTTGATGTTTTCCGCAGTTTTGGAAACAAAATGATTGACGAAACGCCCGTTGCCTTCGGGAAAAGTTAAAAAAGGCTGTGATTCGACGCCCGATCTCGGCACCCGCGAACAGAAATAAAAAAGTCCCGCCCAGGCGGATGTCTGCAAAAGTTTCAGTCCGTAATCATCGCGGCAGGCGTAATCGCAATACCAAATAAGTCGCTCGGAGTTCAGACCTTTTTGTTTTAACCAATCGGCAAATGAAATTTTATCGAGGGCGGTAACTTCCGCGTCCTTTGAACATTTTTCGACCGGCACGACGAACGCCCGATTTCCATCCGCGTCCCGCCAATCCGTCCAGAAATCCAACTCTTTATGGAATTTATCAAATTGCCGCAGATCTTCTTCGCTCGCTCCGGCGTAAAGATACAAGCCTTCATACCAACGGCCTTTGTAAAAAATTCTTTCCTCGGGATCGCGGGTCAGAAATTGTTCGGGAATAACGAGATTGCCGTCTTCATCACGCGATTCGATCAGGTTCATTTCGTCCAAAAGTCCGACGAGTTCGGTATTTTCCCGAAAAGGCACGGGCAAGTAGTGAGCTCCCCACGGATAACTGACAATGTTTGAATTTCCGCTCGCCGAAGTTCCGCCCATTCTCTGCTCGAGTTCGAGCAAGACGAAATCGCTGAAACCTTCCTTTTTCAGTTTCCAGGCCGCCGTCAAACCCGCAATGCCGCCGCCGACAATGGCAATCTTCGTCTCTTTCCAATTATTTGCGGGAACTTCAAAATTCCGTTTCTCACGCAAAATATGCCCGATATTATTTGAAGCCCCGACGATCTCGCCTTCAAATTCATTTTTCGGCAAGCCTGTCCGGCAAGCCGCAATCGCCAGCGGCAAACCGAGAAAAGATTTTAATATCTCTCTGCGTGTGAACATAATTTTTTTACGACTTTTAATTTCGTCCTGTTTTGATTCGACTAAAAGTGTTATTATCTGAAACCAAACAAATTACAAAATAAAAAACTTCCCGTAAAAGGAAAAGTTTAGAATAATAAAAATATGACAATTGAGGAAATCGGCAGAAATCTTCCGGCACTCTTTTGTGCTTTGTTCGCGGCGATACTTTTTATTCAATCGGGACTCGATAAGGTTTTTGACTGGAAAGGAAATCTCGAATGGCTGACCGGACACTTTTCCGAAACTTTCCTGAGCGGAATGGTTCCGATGATGCTCGGAACGATCACGGTTTTGGAAGTTTTAACCGGAATTTTAAGTGCCGTCGGGATAGTTTATTTCCTCATCAGCGGTTCGGTTGTTATTATATTTTATGCGGCGGTGCTCGGAGCGGCTTCGATTACGGCACTTTTTTTCGGCCAGAGAATCGCTCAAGATTATGAAGGTGCGGCGGTGCTCGTGCCTTATTTTATACTGCTGGTCGTTATGATGTTTCTGACAAATCCATATTTAAAATAAAGATTCATTCGATCCATTCGGCTGTAAATTATTTTTTAGCATCAGCTCATTATCCGTTTTAATACATAAACTTGTTTGGCTAAAAAATAATGTCCTGCTCGATAAATGGAGAAAAGATAATGAATCAAAAAAAACTCTTACTGCTAACTGTCTTTATTTTGACCTGTGCGGTTTCCGGACTGGCTCAAAGTAAGGCGGTCGTCACAAGCAAAAATGCCGTTGTGCGAAATAAACCGAGCAGTAAAGGAAAGGTAAAATTCACCGTCAAGAAGAATGCCAGGTTAAAGGTCAATCGAAAAAAATACAAAAAAGGTTGGCGGTATGTTTCGGTGAACAAAAAAGAAGGCTGGGTCAAGAGCGGAAATATAAAGGTATTGGTAGATGAGCCGCAAAAAAGGGCCGTCTGGCTTTTTATGGGCAGATCGGCAAAGATCAACGGCTTCAGTGTCGCCTATTATCTGAACGCGACGCAGATCGCCCGTAACGGCAATACGATCAATTTCTGGACAAAAATGGTTCCGAGCAACAGAAAAGCCTATCTGGACAAAGTTATGTCCTATAAGCCCAAGAAAAAACCCGTAAACTTCGATTACAACGTGGATCAATGGGAAGGAAACTGTTCAACCAAACGAGTACGCCCCGTCCAAAGCCGTCTCTATTGGAAAAACGGTGAGATCCAAAAGGTACGGACCAAAAAAGGCGAACTTAAAAAACCTATAAGCGAAGATTAAGAAATCGAAAATGCCATTGCCGCCATCCGAGGCAAACTCGGTATAAAATTTTAAAAAGCCAAATAACCAAATGCCTCCGAATTTATTGACTTTATTATGGCAAATACTAACTTCAGGTCAATTTGGTTTCGGCTACAAAAAGACTTGGACATGAAGCTCAAAGAGGAAGAGAAACGAGCAATATACATACAGTCAAGGGATGACTTTAAAAAGTTTACCAACATGATTAAGGATCCAAATAAGGACACCAAGCTGTCAGCATTTGCTC
>JBGTRS010000138.1:0-10206 GCA_041940665.1 Pyrinomonadaceae bacterium
GAGAGATTTGATGAAACTTTAGAACACGCCCGCAAACTTTTTAAGAAAGACAGAATTGAGGATTTGAGCGAAAAATTAACCGATTTGCTTTCCGATTACCGCGAAACGGAAAACCTTCAAAAAGCAAAATCTTCAAACGGCTATCAAAAACGCCTCGTCTTAAAATCCACCGGAAAAATCTCTTTTATCGAAGTAGATGAAATTGATTGGATCGGCGGCGAAGGCTCTTACGTGAGCATCAATATCAACGGCAAAACCCATCTGATGCGGGAGACATTAAAAAATCTCGAAGACACACTCGACCCCGATAAATTCTTGAGGATTCACCGCTCGACCATCGTCAACGTCAGCCGCATCAAAGAACTGCAGACGCATTTTCACGGCGAATATATCGTCAAACTCCACAACGGCAAACGTCTCAAACTCTCCCGCAACTACCGCGAATCAGCCGAACAATTACTCGGCGGACAGTTTTAAGAATTTTGCATAGAAATCTAGCATTAAATTTTCTCGGGTTTTGGCGGTGAAACCGCTCTAATAAGGTAGCCAGACGCGAGAGCGTCTGGTTTGGTTGAAAAAATATGTCGTGCGGTGAAACCGCACCAATAAAATTTTATATTATCTCCGCATCTTCAATGCGGAAAGTTTTTGCTCAACTTATCCAGACGCTTCGCATCTGGCTACCTCATCGAAGCGGTTTCACCGCTAAAATCAAAATAACCACAGGGAAAACTTTAGACCGAATCCCTTTCGCATCAAAAATCAGCCCTTCTGCAACTTATGCGTTTTCCGCCTGAAAATTAACTTTTAAGATGCCCGTATCTTGAGATTTTCGAGCGGGATGTATGAGAGTTTTACGGTTTTTAATTTTTTTTATTGTTTTTCTGAGCAGTGTTTTGTTGGCGGAAGCCAAAATTTTGATCGTTGGAAATTCAAAAGACCACGGTCTTTCTCAGAAGCAGGTCGAAGAATTGGAACGAGATTTACATTCCAAGACGGGCTTGGAAAGCTTGAGGTTTGACGGACGCGGCGAACTGGTTTTCGATCTTCGGGAAAAGGCCGAAAAAGGTTCGCGGAAGATGCGGCAGGCGATCACGGGGGCGATTCTGGATGATCGGAACATTTTCGAGATCGGCGATCATTCAAATTCCGGGAAGATACATTTTGCCCTGACCGATGCCGGCACGATCGATGTCAATACGCTCATCACGGTTTACAAAGTGCAGTTCGATTTTGCGGATTTCAAAAACGCCGAAAGATTCTCCGATGCGGAAGTTCTCGAGTCTTATACTTTGGGAATCACGCTGTTTCACGAAATTGACCACAAAGCCGGTTACGACACCGAAAATCCGATGCCGCTGTTCGGCGTGCGTCCCGAAACGAGTTCGCCGAATACCACGGGTGTCATCGAAAACGTCAATTCCGTCCGGGCCGAACTCGGTCTGATCCTACGCGACACCAAACGCATCGCAGGACGCAGATACGGAAAAAATATGTTTGAAATCCCATTTCTAGATCAATCCGGCAAGAAAAAATATTTGCGTTGGGAAATTGCCGGAAAGTATTAAAATTTCCGCCGGAGTTTTACGAGTTAGCTCCTCCTCAACTTCAGGCGGAAAAAATAAAGAGGCGGTAAATTTTTATCGCCTCTTTTTTCCGTTCAAAACATAACATACCATCAAACCGACGAATTGGAATTTTTCTCAAGCCCGAAAACTTTACCAATTCGAATATTTTTTATAGTTTATAAGGATGATTTTAATTACAACGGATTAAATCCTTTTACGGAAATATTAGAGCCGCGACTTGAACGCAACTCCAGAACATTCCTTATTCGTGCCGCGTATCTTTTCCGTAAAAGTTTTTGACGTATCAAGATAAAAAAAACGGAGAAAATCATTTAATGCATTCCAGAGCAATTAAAATTGCAGTTTTTGTTCTTATATTGACTTCATTGATCAAAGCTCAAGAGCCGATAGAAGTTGAATCGCTGATAAATGATATTTTATCGGAAGATCAGCAAAGTGCTTTATTGGGTTACACCTATCACTTGGAATTCATCAGGTCGAAAAAGACTTTTTACGGTAAAGACAGATTAACGAAAAGATTTGAAGCTATCTTGCCGGCGAGATTCGCTGTAAAACGCACGTATAAACATCCTTTACTGCTTGTTTATGACAGTAACAGATTGATAACCGCTCAGGAAATTATCCAAAGAAGAAACGAAATCGTCGAAAAACTTGAGCAGATGGAAAATGCCCCGGATCTGAACGAGAATGCACAATCGGGAAGCGAAACAAAAGGGTATGTGATCTTAAGTGCTGATGAAAATACGGTCGGAAAACAGCGTCTGAGCATAGATGTCGCCGAATTGCTCAAAAAATCAGTTTACCGAAATCCGAAAAATTTATTGATAAACGGAAGAAATGTGATTTCCGTTGAGTTCAAGCCGGCCGCAAACATCAAACCGGAAAATACTCTATTTTATCTGAGCTTAATTGAGGGAACTATTTTGATTGATAAAAACGACCGACGCATCATCGAGATCGAAGGTTTTCCGGTCGGAAGGTCGGATCAATACAAGACTTTGCCGCCTCTAGAGAGAGAGAAATTCAGAGTCTTCTATTACAAACAGATCAAGGTAGATCGAAGTCATTGGTTTCCGCAGGAAGCAAAATTGAATTTTATGGAGTTTCCCAAAGAATTCAATGATCTGGATGTGAAAATAGAATTTACATTCAGCAACTATAAACGGTTTAAGGTTGACGTAGAGTCCGTGGATTTAGAATCGAAGGAAGGGCCGCAACAGAAAGAATAAAACCGGGATATAAAAGAACAATGACAGAAAGTATCTTCTCGCGAAAATGAAAATATAATTCTCAAAATCAGATGCTGAAACCTTCCCGAAGCTTCAGCGACCAACTCGAGAAAGTTTTAGAATAGAAATTTTAGTTAAAAAGTTTTGGTTGAATACTTTCCGTTTCAGTTTTCACATTCGATTTTGCTTTACGATCAATTATTTTACTCTTCCGTTTTTCCCAACGTTCGCGTTTTGCTTTCGGTTCGAGCGAAGCATAAAAACATTCGACACCGCGATCTTTAAATTCTGCTTGCGTTTGCTTCATCGCTTTTTCGACCACTCTTTCATCAAGCCATTCGGGAAAATATTTTTTGAATAAACCATTTGTCAGTTGCTTATGATTCATCGAAGCGATCCAAACTCTTTTCGTGACGTATTTCGCAAATCTTTCGGCATAATTTTCGGGATCAAGCGGCAAGATCGGCATACAGGAAAGACGTGTTTCGATACCGCCTTCAAAATACGATTTCAATCCGCGTTCGCGTTCGATAAGACTCGGTGCTTTCGGTTCAAAAATCTTTTTGACATCATCTCTGTCGGTATGAATCGAATAGCTTACCAAAACGCTCGTCTTTTTCGAAAGTTCTTGTAGCAACGGAATATCGCGTTTCACATCTCTTGAAGTTCCGCGGGTCTGCACTTCCAGCTCAAGCGGCGGATTTTCCAGAAAAAATTCCAAGATCGGCGGCACGAGTTTTAGCTTTCGCTCGATCGGCATATAAATATCCGTCGCATTGCCGAAATAAATCTTAGATTTGCGAACCTTTTCGCGTTCTTTATGAAGAAGCTCGACCAGATTCGTCTTGTAATCAACCCATTCGCCCCAGCCCGTCGCATCCCATTTCTTTCGAACACGCCCCGTAAAATAATTCATCTTGATCGCCGAACAAAATTCACACGCAAAGACGCATCCCTGATAGGGATTAATGGCGATATTCTTCCCGTAAGTCGAGGTCAGAGCATTTCTGGCTTTGATTGGTTTGAGGTTAATTGGCATGACAAAATTATAACAAATTTCGCCACATATTTTTGATTGGTTAGAAAAATATAAACTACATATTCGCTCTCAAAAGAACAATTGCAGATTCACCATTAAACACGCCGTTTAAACTTTTGCTCGGATTCTGAAAATATATCAAAGAAGGCTAGTGAATACTGAGTTTCCCCTGTTTCCTTAAGAGTAACAAGACACCAACTCCTACCTAATTCTATGCTTTTGAGAGTGTAAATCTCACCGATGCGAAGCTCTCTTTCGGCATTATTGACTATATTCGTAATCCAATGTATGGGATTGCCACGATAGCGAAGCTTACTGCCCGGTTTGGGAAGTTTTTCAAGTGCTCTTTTTTTTGCTGCGTCCAACTGCTCTAGCATCTTTTCTATTGCTTTATCTCTGTCATCCATAATGAATTTTATAAATTAAAAGATGTTAAAATTTCGTGTTGTGCAAATTTTATAGTATTTTCGCTCAAAGTTTTATTGCAAAATACTTCCGGAAGGGAAATTGATAATAAAAGTTTAGTCTTTGATTGGCGTTTTAACGTGCCATTATTTTACTGAGATTTTTCCAGGATTTTTGTCCAGGTAATTTCAACGATTTGTTCGACTGTAAAAGGATTAAGGCTTTCAAAATCTTTTTGCTGGAAGGCTATGCCGAATTCTTCCTCGATTCGCTCAATTATTTCTACGTCCGCAAGCGAATCTTCCTGCCAGAAAAAATTTAAGTTTTTGGAAAAATCATCCTTTGCCGAAAGCCGCGACAGATCGGCATCTAGAACCTCTTCCAAAATCACTCTTATTTTTTGCACGACATAAAAAGGAATTTCTTTTTCCCGAAAATATCTTTCGTAAAAATCTCTTTCTTCTAGTTCCTGTCTTCCGCTAAAAACCTTTTCAAGTTCACGCCGTTTGCGTTTTTCGCTGATTATTACAAGTGGAATACTGATCGCGGCGAATAACCCCAAGATAAATAAAAAACTTAATAGATAGATCATAATCATTCATTCCAGGCGATCTGACTTTTGAGACGCATAACGGTTTTGTCCTTGCCGAGTTGTTCGATCGTAGCGACCATCGAAGGGCCGACGGCTTGGCCCGTCAGAAGAACTCGGGCACCGTTCAAAACAACGCCGACTTTTGTGCCTTTTTCTTCGGCGAATTCTTTGACGACGGCGAAAATTTCGTCGTGCGAAAAATCTTCCATCGCTTCGAATTTTTCGGCCAGTTCGGGAAGCCAGTCACGCAGGTCGGGATATTTTTTAAGATTTTTTTCGATTGCCTGGCGGTCGTAATCAAAATCTTCGGAGAAAAATGCACGGCCTTGCCCGGAAAAATCTTTGAGCGTGTAGAAACGTTCGCGGATGAGGTCAACGGTCGCTTCAAACCAATCCTTTTCGTCATCGTCATATTCTTCCCGCCAGAGTTTTTCGCTCCGCAGTTCTTCGCGGACGAGCGGAAGCAGTTTATCGAGCGGCATCGTGCGGATATATTCGGCGTTCATCCAGATCGCCTTGTCGTCCGTCCAGCGTCTTTCGTTGTTGGCATCGAAATTAAACGTCGCGTTGGATTGGTTGATTCTATCGAGCGAAAATTTTTCAATGAGTTCTTCCAAGCTGTAAATTTCCTGTTCTTCGCCCGCCGACCAGCCTAAGAGTGCCAGAAAATTGCGGAAGGCATCGGCAAGAAAACCGGCGTCGCGGTAAGTCGTCAACGAAACGATCTCGCCGTGATGGCGTTTGGAAAGTTTTTTTCCGCCCGGAGCCAAAATGAGCGGAAGATGGGCAAAAACGGGCGGCGTTTCGCCGAGTGCTTCGTAGATTAAAATTTGTTTATGCGTGTTCGTTAAATGGTCTTGCCCGCGGACAACATGCGTGATCTGCATTTCGATGTCGTCGCAAACGACCGCCAGATTATAGAGCGGATGACCGTCGGAGCGAAGCAGAACAAGGTCTTCGATCTCCGCATAATCTCTTTCCTGCAGCCCGTAAACGGCATCTTCAAACGAGGTTTTGCCAGTTTCGGGAACTTTCAGACGCACGGCAAAAGGCTCGCCCGCGTCCGCTTTTGCATCAGATTCTTCCTTCGATAGATCGCGGTAAGGATTGTCCCGCATATCTTTTTCGCCCTTTTGCTCGCGGGCTTTTTCGGCGATCGCTTCTTTGATGTTTGTGTCGGAACGGTCTTTTTTCGGCGTAAAATCGCGGTAGGCTTTGCCCGCTTCCAAAAGTTTGAGTGCCGTTCGGCGATGCTTTTCGGCATTATTTGACTGAAAAACGATCTCTTCATCGGGAGCAAACCCGAGCCATTTCAAACCGTCGAGTATGGAATGAAGCGATTCTTCCGTCGAACGCTGGAGATCGGTATCTTCAACGCGGATCAGAAATTTTCCGGCCGTATTTCGTGCAAACAGATAATTAAAAAGGGCGGTTCGGGCGGAACCGATATGTAAATAGCCGGTCGGGCTGGGTGCAAATCTTACTCTTGTAGTCATAAAAAAAGTTTCCCGCAAAGACGCAAAAGACGCAAAGCATTTAATGATTTAATCAAAATAATAAAGCTCAAAAACACGAAAAGCTATCAAACTCAAAAATTTGATAGCCGACAAACAAATCTAAAATCCAAAATCAGATGGCGGAGACGACAGGATTCGAACCTGTGAAGGGCTATAACACCCTTAACGATTTAGCAAACCGCCGCTTTCAGCCACTCAGCCACGTCTCCAACTCAAGCTAATTTAAGATGCGTCTTTCGGAGTTTAGAAATAAATCTTTCCGGAAAGACGCAAGATTTATTCTAGCCTGTCGGCAAACTTTGTCAAGTTTCAAAGCATCAAATTCCGCAAACATACTGCATTTTAATGTAAGTTTTGCTTGACACATTCAAAATAACAGAAGAAAATAAATGGTTGTGCGAAATAAATTCGTATAAATTACGCTTGAGAAGTTTCTTAAAACTCCATTTAAAAGGTCTCCCCAAGACTTGTTTGACAGGAGGATTCAGATATTACAATGGTTTTACCCCGAAAAAATTTTATAACGCTTTCAATAACTTTGCTGACCGCTTTGTTTGCGACGTTGATCTTAAACGCCGATACGCAGGCAGGTGAGGTTGTTGTCGAAAACAGAGGTGCAAGGAAATTCGGTGTTATAAAGGGCGTAGTGCGTGATAAAAAAGGGAAACCCATCTCGCAGGCGACGGTCGCCATTTTCCGCGTCGGCACATCGAAACTTCTCAAACAGGTCACCGCAACCAAAAAAGGCAGGTTTTTTGCCAAGATAATTCCCGGAACTTACACGGTCTTGGCCGTCGCCCAAGGCTATAATCCCGTTACCTTAGATAAGGTCAAGGTAAACAATTCGGCGGAATTGTCCTACGGTTTCAATCTGGAACGTGCCGGAAAGGGAAATACTTTACCCGAAAAACGTGTCGACAGCAAAAGCCCGCGAACGGCGATTCGGGCCGCCAGTCGTTCGATCTACCAGGCTGACGAAGGCGAAAAACCGCTTATTGCCGAAGAAGAAATTGATCTGACGACCACCGCCGAAACAGATTCGGTTGAACAAAGGATCGGCATCACGGAAGATGCGGAAGAAAGTTTGCGAAAAGGTCAGACCGCTGTCGAAACATATTTTGCGAGCAATAACGACGGCAATTATGCGGGTTTGAATTTTGCGACTCTCCGGCCGATCAGTGAAAATGCGGAAGTGATTTTCGCCGGACAGGTCGGAACGAGCAAAAACGCTCCGAAAAGGTTTGAAACAAGTCTCAATTTCCGTCCGAACGATAGACATCAGATTCGGGTCAAAGGGGCGATTGCCGACATCGGCGAAATAAAGGTTGACGAACAAAAAGAAGACCTCGGACAGGTTTCATTTCAGGCACTCGATCAATGGCGGGTCCGCGAAGGGATCGTTGTCGTTTTCGGTGTTGATTATTCGCGTTTTATCGGTGCGGGCGATGATTATTCGATCACGCCGCGGCTCGGATTTCAATATGATCTTGATTCCCGAACCCGCGTCAGAACGGCTTACACAACGCAAAACGAAGAAAGAACCTGGCAGAAGGTCATCGAACTTGAAGGAACACAGATTCTGTTCCGCGAACCCGTGGCGATTCAGGATATAGCGGTTGAAGATGACCGCCCGTTGATGAATAAGAGCAGTCGTCTCGAGTTCGGTATTGAAAGAGTTTTGGACAACCGTTCAACCATCGAAGCAAATGTCTTCTTCGATTCGGTCTTGGGACGCGGCGTCGGACTTGTCAATATGCCTTTTGATACACTCAGCGATAACGGATTTTCAAACTTCGTTTCGACTCAGCAGGGCAAAACGCAGGGCGTTAGAGTGGTTTACAGCCGCCGTTTGAACGGCTTTTTGAGTGCCTCGACCGGATATGCTTTCGGAAGCGGCCAGAAACTTTCCGAAGAAGCGTTGACGAACCCCGCCAATGTTTTTGAAAATGATTTATTTCATACGCTTTTCGGGCAGGTCAACGCCGATCTGAAAACGGGAACGAGCATCAGAACGATCTTTCGTTTTTCACCGCAAGCGACCGTTTTTGCGATCGATCCGTTTCAGGGGCGGCTCGCCATTTACGATCCGAGTTTAAGCGTTATGGTTACGCAGAATTTGCCGAGTTGGGGTTTGCCGATCGATGCCGAAGCGGTTGTGGATGCCAGAAACTTATTTGATTATCAAAGCGGTGTCAGCAATGAGGACGGAAGATTGATAATCAATTCGCACAGAAGAATTTTACGCGGCGGAATCCTGGTCAGATTCTAGCTTGCCGGGCATTTAAAAAATATGAAGGTAACCGCAGATAAACGCGGGATTACGCAAAGGAGTTTTAGATAGTTTCGAGCGTTTATCTCGTCAATCTGCGGTTATTTTTTTTCCAAAATCTTGGATTTTAAATAGAAATTCTGGATGAATTTCTAGGCTATTAGTCGTTTATAATTTGTAAACGCTTTATTTGACGGGGTTTAGAATAAAGAGGATTTGTTGAATAGGTTGGAACGCATATTGCCTGATAAAACGTCGGTGTAGTATGCCCTAAAGATAATGAAAGGAAAAATGCTTACAAGTTGGAGCTTGATCTGGCTTCTGGCAACGATACTTCTGGTTGCCGGAGCGGCATTGAACCTTTCTCAACGCGGCTATAAACAATTGCCGCCGACCGATGGCGTCAGTTGGGTACAAAAAGCGGACGGGATTTATGCCGAAAAGGTCGTGGCGGGATTAGCCGCTTCGAGAGCCGGAATCGCCGTCGGCGATAAACTCATCGGCATCGGTTTTGAGGGCGAAAAAGTTCAGGAAATCACATCGCGGGGCGATGTGATTTTGTATCTGGATACGGTCGGAGTCGGTGGAAATCTGACATACTTTTATCAACGCCCGTCCTATACGTTTGAAAACAATTTTTATTATGCGGATTTAAAAAATATAGATTCTCTGCCGCGTTGGAGTCCGAATATAATCCTGCTTGCATTTGTCGGCATAATCTGGCTGCTCGTCGGTTTGTTTGTTTTATTCAAACAGGGTAGCCGCTCGCCGTTTATTCTGCATTTTGCCACCATCTGTCTGGCGGCGTTTGTTTTTCACACTTATAAAACGCTCGGTGCGGGTGAAGATTTCGATCTCGCGGTCGAACTGATTGACAATATCGCCTTTGCCTTTTTCGTGCCTTTATTTTTGCATTTCTGTTTGCGGTATCCGGTCAGAAGCGAGGTTTTCGACAATCCGCCCTGGAAAACATATGTTTTATATGTTCCGGCTGTTTTGCTCTCCGTTTCATTTCTCGTCTTATCTCTGGCCTATCACATTATCCCGAGCCAGAAGGTTTCGGATGCCTTTTATGATTTCGTGATCCGCAACGATGTCTTTTCGGTTCTCAATTTCACGAATTTCTATCATTTTGTGGCGGGTGTTTCGCTCGGAGCGGGAGTTCTTGTGTGGCGTTTCGTCAAGAACAAAAAACCGCTCGTGCGTCAGCGTCTGAAATGGGCGATGTGGGGAACGATCGTTGCCGTCGTGCCGATCATTGCATTCCAGATCGCCAAAAGATTCGTCTATCTGCCCGACGATCATTTAACCGCTTCGGTAACTATCCTGCCGCTGGCTTTAATTCCGTTCAGTTTCGGACATTCGGTTGTCCGCTACCGTCTGATGGATGTTGATGTCGTTGTCCGCCGGGCCTTTGTCTATGCCTTAACGACGATCGCGATCGCTATGATGATCGGGGCGGTCGCACTCGGTCTGGTCTTTATGGCGATCGGCGAAAATCTTTCAAATACAGAGATCGCTCTTCGCGGTCTGATCGCGGTCGTCGCAATGGGAGCGATCGTGCTT
>JBGTRS010000139.1:0-10147 GCA_041940665.1 Pyrinomonadaceae bacterium
AAATTCCGGCCGGCGGCGTGATCGCTCTGGTCGGTGTCAACGGTGCCGGAAAAAGCACTCTCATCAAACTCTTAAACCGGTTTTATGATCCGGCCGAAGGTTCGATCGAGATTGACGGCATTGATCTGCGTGAATTCGATGTCAAAGAATTGCGGCAAAAAATGTCGGTGCTCTTTCAATTTCCGATGCACTATCATTCATTGGCGAACGAAAACATCGCTCTCGGAAATGTCGAAAAAGAGATCGGACGGGATGAAACGGTCAGAGCCGCCCAACTTGCCGGAGCCCACGATTTTATCATGCGGCTTCCCGAACAATATCAAACATTGCTCGGGAAATGGTTCGTCAACGGAACGGAACTGAGCGGCGGCGAATGGCAGAGACTGGCACTTGCCCGGGCCTATTACCGGCAGGCTCCGCTCGTTATCCTGGACGAACCGACAAGTTTTATGGATTCCTGGTCGGAAGCCGATTGGTTCAAACGTTTTCGCAAGATGGTTGAGGGCAAAACCGGTATCGTCATCACGCATCGTTTTACCATCGCGATGCGGGCTGATGTCATCCACGTGATAGACAAAGGACGGATCATCGAAACGGGAACTCATCGGGAACTTTTGGACAAAGACGGATTTTATGCCGATTCGTGGAAATCACAGATGGAGGATTCCGAAAATTTCGAAATCCAGCCGGATCAAATGGTAAAAAAAAATAAAAGTGTTTACATCGATCAAAACATTTAATAAAGTTATAAAACCCCCCGGAACTTTCAAATGTCAATATGAAGTTGAAAAGGCATAATGTGTAATTATACAAGTCTTCAAAATAACAGTTTAGAGAATCAGCTTATAATTCTTTGCTCACAAACAACTCTGGGGGTTGAAAAGAGCGAACGCATTGCAGAGTTATTAAGCCGGACTTTAGATTGGAGCTTTATTAAAAAAGTCGCCAGCCGGAACGGGGTTCTGCCGCTCGTCAGCTGGAATCTGCTCAATAATTTCGCCGAATCACTTCCGCCTGAGATCGAGGACGAACTTTCCGGGTATCTCAATGATCATACGGGAAAAAATCTACACGCTACATTAAAATTACTCGAAACCGTTAAAATTTTAGAAGAAGCCGGAATTTCGATCCTGCCCTTTAAGGGAACGACTCTGGCAAAACGGGCATATAATAATTTAGCTCTACGCCAATATGTGGATTTGGACGTTCTGGTAAAACCGAAAGATTTTGACAGAACGATCGAAATTCTTTCCGACAGCGGATATAAAATTATCGGTGATCCGAACAACTTACGCAGAAAATCCCTGTTCATCAATCGTAAAAAAGATGTCGGATTACTAAGCCCCGACGAAAGTGTTACGTTCGAACTTCACTGGAAACTTTCCGGTTCTCATTTTGCACTGCCGTATGAAATAGACGAGTTATGGAATCGTCTGGAAACGATTGAAATAGGCGGGAGCATAATAAATGCGTTGCCGTTTTGTGATCTGTTTGTTTATTTATGTCTGCACGGCTCACGCCATAAATGGGCAAAATTTTCCTGGGTCTGCGATTTACACGAATTGATTTTACTGAAAGAAAACAGCGAAGAAAATTTTGATTGGAAGGAAGTTCACCGGCACGCAAAAAAATACGGTTGCGAAAAAGTCGTCGAACTCGGGCTGTTTCTCGTCAAATACTTTTTTAACGTCGAGGTCGGATATCCCGGCTTTGAAGCTATTGAAAATGACGAAAAGTTCCTGAAAATCGCCCGGCAAATGCAGGATGAAAACTTCAGTATAGATGAAATTTCCAGCGATATGGCGGATTGGTATCTTTATCATCTGACGCTGAAAGAACGAAAAATTGACCGATTACGTCTGCATAATTTTTATCTGCTGTGGTATTTGAGAATTGCTCTCAAACCGAATGCTTTAGATGAACAGGTTTTTCATCTGCCGCCGCTTTTTTATCCATTTTATTATATTTTAAGACCTTTCCGCTTGTTTTTTACTTATTTCGGTTCTGATTCCGAGAAGAAGAAGACCTTTTAAGAACGATTTATCTGTTACTCAAAAATGAGGTTTATAAAAAAAAACACCCGAATCAATTTCACAAATTTCAACCGAATCGCCCTACTTTCAATCATCTTTCTCTCGATCATTCCTTACGCAAGTTTATATATCTGGCTCGAAGCCGCTTTTTGTTCGGCGATTCTCGCCCTCGGCGTCCTCAATATCTTGTTTCAAAACGAAAGAGACGATTTTTTATCCGGCAATTACAAGCTGTTCTTACCTCTTTTGGGATTAGCAATTTATTCATTTTGGCAGGGAATTTCCGCTCTGCTGATAAGTGAAGGTGTTTTTGCAAGTTCGCCTCTCTTGCCCGCTAGCTTTGATCTGACGGCAAGTTTCTGGACGGCGGTCAAGATTCTTGTATTTGCGGTATTCATCAAACTCATTCTCGATAATTTTCACTCACAAATAAAATTCTTGGTTTTCGGCTTATTTGCAACGGGAAATTTCTTTGCCCTGTTCGGTCTCTTCAGATTTTTACTGCAAAACCGTTTGCCCGAAACATTCGACTATTTTCTGTTTCCGCAATTAACTCCGGGCATCGGTTTCGGAACATTTATAAATCAAAACCATTTTGCCTATCTGATATTGATGACCATCGGACTGAATATATGTCTGCTCTGGTGGGGAAAATTAAAAAAACCGTTTATTTATTTATTGGTTACTTTGAGTTTGATCTGTATCACGGCTCTGATCCTGACCGCTTCACGCGGCGGGATCATAAGTCTGTTCGGACTGATCGCCTTTGCGATCTTTTTTCCGAAAAGAAATGACTCCGGCAATAAAAACGGGTTTTCAAAATATGTTTCTTCATTAAAAAAACTGGCGGTCTTTGCGGTGGTTTCAATGATTCTGGTCTTCGGAGTTATATTCATCGGAAAGGAAAGGGTCGTGACACGCTTTGAACGGCTTCCGCTTCAGATCGAAGAAGTTCCGGCAAACGCTTCGTTTCTGCGGATTGATGTCTATCAAGCGACGCTCGAAATGATCAAAGATAATCCCGTTTTCGGAGTCGGATTCGGCGGTTTTCGGTATGCCGTTTCCAAATACATAGATATTTCGGGAAACATCGTTCCCGAACAGGCTCACAATGATTATCTGGAATTTATCGCCGGCGGCGGGTTGGTTGCGGTTGTGTTCGGGGTTTGGTTTCTGGCGGTTTTTATTTCAAAGGTCAAAAGAAATTTCGAAATTGCCGACGATCCATTCGCGTTGGCGAGCCGGATCGGGGCGATCTGCGGCATCGTCGGAATTTCCATCCACAATCTGTTTGATTTCAGTTTCCAGATGTTTGCCAATCTGCTTTTCGCCGCCGCTTTGGTCGCCATTGCCGTTCACAACAAAAAAACAAAAAAGCGGGAACTTACGGACGGGATTGCTTCGGGGCATCTAACCGGCAAGCAGTTTATCTTAAAAAGTTTGGTCATCGCATTTTTTGTTTTTCTGATCGGCTATTCGTCTCTGTTCGGGTTTTCGCGTTTGACGTCGGCAAAATTTAACGATCTTTCAGCCGGCGAATTTGCAGAACTTCCGTTCGACGCCGCAGTTTACGAAAGAAAAGCAAAAAGAAACGAAAAACTCGGTAAGAATTTGGACGCGATAGACGATCTGAAAAAAGCGATCAGATACAGACCGAATGATTACGTTCTATGGCTTGAACTCGGACAAATTCAGCACAAGGAAGGTCAAAAGATAAATGCCGCAGAATCTTTCCGCCGGGCGATCGAATTGGCTCCTTTCTACAGCGAGCCGCAATTATTTTACGGAAAATTTTTGGTTGAAAATAATGAAATAGCGGAAGGTTTCAAGCATCTTCATAAGGCATTCCGCCGAAATCCGAGATATTTTTATACGGTCGCCGGAATGGCTTGGGAAGAAACCGGAAAAAACGGAGCAGAGACGATCAAGCTTTTATCGCCGTTGAATGTTTATGAAGCCGCGATGCTCAACATATATTTTTACGACATAGACGAGTTTTCGATGGTTGTCGAAGTAACCTGCCGCCACAAAAATCTCCCGCAGGCACACCGCGATGTTCTGGTGCAGAAACTTCTGGAAAAGCGTCAATACTATTTTGCCCAAAACATTTACAGACGCATTTGCGGGAAAGAGAACACAAAGGTCGCCGATTTTGAAAACGGAGATTTTAAGACGGATGAAATTTATGAAGGAATCGGCTTCGGCTGGCGGGTCAACAATTTGCCCGATGAAGTAACATTAAGTGTGGAAAAAAGAAGCCCGAACAGCTTAAAAATAAATTTCAAGGGCAATTACGATCCGGTCTTGCCGGTCATCTCGCAACTTTTGATTGTCGAACAAAACGAAAGATACCGGATAAGTTTTTCCTATAAAACGGAAAAGATCGTCACCGGCGGCGTTCCGGTGCTTTTGTTTATTCCCAAAGGACAAGATGCGGACGGAAATTTTACCGAAGTTCCGCTGACTTCCGAAAACGGCGGCTGGATTCAAAAAAGCGTTGAAATAAATACCGATGATTCGACCGAAGCGATAGAGGTCAGGTTAGCCCGTAAAACCTGCGGTCAGGAGCTATGTCCGATCTTCGGAAGCCTCGAGATCGCCGGTTTCAGTATCCGGAAAATGCAATAATAGTTAAAGTTTATGAATATAACCACTGAAAATTTCTGGAACGATGCGACATTTTTGCCGCACGATGATCCTTCGAGAATCGAACAACTACTGCAAAAAGTGTATGAAAAAAGAGAAATTGATCTGATCGCGTTCTGTCTTAAAGTTATTTCTTCCGATCCTTCGCTTTCTATGGAAACGGGTTTTGCGGAAAAGTTCAATCTGGTAAAAGATTTAGCACCGGAGAAAAGAAAAAAACTGATAAAAAATCCCGTCTATATCGCCTGGTTGAGACAGACAACCCGAGTTCAGAGCGACAAATCGCTTTTGCAGAATAAGTTGAGCGATTTTGGCCGCGTGTTGGAATCGGCTTTAGAAGAAAAAAAAGCCGGTCAAAACGATTTATTGATCGAAGAGCAGAGGATTTCGGTAAAAAGATTTGAAATTGACCCGATAATTCTGGAAGCGTCATTTCCGGAATACAAACTGCCGGACGAGAAAAGACAAAATTTATTTGAAAAAGAGATAGTTTATCCCGAAGCGTTTTTCCGCGAGATGCTTGAAATCGCTCTCGAACGTATAAAAAACTCCTGGTCTGAAGCGTATAGAAATTTTCCGAAATTTGTAAACCTCGTCGTTGATATGGTTGACGGCGAATATACGAGCTATTCATCCGCCGATCACACGGGAGCGATATTTGTTTCGACCGATAACAGTCCGCTCGTCGCTCTGGAAGAATTTTTGATTCACGAATTCGGTCATCAAATTATGTATCACGTTATGGAACTCGATCCGGTGGTGACGGATACGGATACAACGGTTTACAAATTGCCGTGGTCGGGAAATGAACGGGATTTTTACGGCTACTTTCACGCTTTTTACATATATATTTTTATCGCGTTATATCTTACCAGAGTTAAAAACCGTTCAAGACGCGAACAACGCCGGGTCGAGTTACGCAAAAAACACATAATGAAGGGCTTGGAAGAAACGGTGCGGATATTTGACCGAACGGAAAACTTTACCGGCAAAGGTAAAATTTTATATGACAATCTGAAAACCGAAGTAACCAAACTGACTTATTAATGAAAATTTGTATATACTATTCCTTACTGAGAAAAAAGTTCACAAGTCATTATGACTAAACAAAGTCCTAACGAAATATGGAGGCCAAAATAAATATGTTCTTAAACGATTCAAGGGAGGAAACCTTTAGAACTTCTGAAAAAAAGAAGGGCGTAAAATCCTTTTCAGCTTACTTAATCATCATTTTACTCATTTTAATATCCGTATCGGTCACTCAGGCCGCAACTTTTACTGTTGACAGTACGGCCGATATGCCGGTTTTGACGGCCTGCACGGCCGCACCGAATGATTGCACATTGCGTGGAGCGGTGTCGGTCGCAACCGGTGCCGGAGATATAATAAATTTCGATCCGACCGTTTTTGCAACCGCTCAGGTCATCTCTCTGTCTCTCGGTGAGATAGCTATATCCTCGGCCGGACCTTTAACGATCACGGGACCCGGAGCAAATTTATTAACTGTTTCGGGAAGTAGCTCCAGCCGTATATTCTCGGTTAATTTAGGAGCAACTGCGACCATAACGAATCTAAGAATTGCTAACGGAAATGGAAACGGCACGGCAAATCCCGGATTCGGCGGCGGTGTATACAATAATGGAAATTTAACATTAACCAATATAACGGTTGATAGTAATCAAACATTACCCGGTGCAAATGGCGGCGGAATTTATAATAATAACGGAACATTAAATATCCAAAATTCGACAATAAGTAATAATATCGGAGCAACCGGCGGCGGCGGCATAATAAATTTCTTCGGCAGCACTTTGACAATGACCAACTCGACCGTCAGCGGAAATACGGTAAATTCCGGCGGCGGCGGTGGTATTGTGAATCTTAACAACGCTACAGTTACAAGTTCTACGATTGCTAACAATACCGCACCTACAAGTGCCGGCGGCGGCGTTACTCATTTTATTGTAGCTGCCAATACATTTACATCGGCAAATTCTATCTATGCCGATAATTCCGATAATGGATCCGCTCCGGATTTTCAAGGCACTATGACTTCAAATGATTTTAATTTAATTGAAAATACATCCGGAACGACGTTTGCGGGAACTACCACGAATAATATTACGGGGGTTGATCCGATGCTCGGTCTCCTGCAAAACAACGGCGGGACAACCCAAACGGCAACCCATTCTCTGCTGGCGGGAAGTCCGGCAATTGATTTCGGCAACAGTTTCGGTTTAACAACCGATCAACGCGGATTTCCCCGACCGATTGATCTTGCCGCTCCGAATGGAGCCGGCGATGCGGCGGACATAGGTGCGTTCGAAGTTCAAGCCCCAACTGCCGCGGCCGTTACGATTACGGGAAGAGTTTTATCGCCATCCGGCCGGGGTATTCCGAATGCCGTCATCCAGATGACCGACCAGAACGGCGATGTTTTCACCGCCCGGACGAATCATTTCGGATATTATAAATTTGCGGATGTGGAAGCCGGACAGACAGTTATTTTTAATGTCTTTGCCAAGCGATACCAATTTTCGACCCAGATCGTGGATGTAACCGAAGATTTTACGACTTTGGATTTTATAGCCAAATGAAAAAGTCGGGGCTTTTGATGTTAATTGGAACCGAAGGCTAAAACCTGCGATTCGTTGCTGGCAATGCGGTCTTTGGTTCCATTTATTTCAAACGTCAAAGTTTCGGACTGACAATCTAAATTTGCCTCGGGCAGAAAACCGTTTAAGAATCGGCGGATGTTTTCGGTATCTTCCGTAAGATACAATTCATTGATCGTCCCGAGCATCCGTTTGATTTTCACCGCCGGATAGGCGTCAATTTTACCGATAAAGATTTTCGGATGGACGGTTTTTGACAACTGTTCTTTATTTGATTGGAGTTCTTCAAAAAGTTTTTCACCCGGTCTTACTCCGGTAAATTTTATTTCTATATCAACGTCGGGCGTCAACCCGGAAAGCCGGATGGTTTCTTTGGCCAGATCGAGTATTTTGACGGGTTCGCCCATATCCAGCACAAAAATTTCGCCGCCTTTGCCGAGTGCTCCGGCTTGCAGAACGAGTTGCGAGGCTTCGGGAATCGTCATAAAAAATCTTTCCATCTTGGGATGAGTGACGGTGATCGGGCCGCCTTTTTTGATCTGTTCCCGAAATGTCGGAATAACCGAGCCGTTCGAGCCGATCACGTTGCCGAAGCGAACGGCGACAAATCGGGGTTTAAATCGCTTATTTAAATCCTGAACGACAAGCTCGGAAACTCTTTTTGTCGCCCCCATAACCGATGTGGGATTTACGGCCTTGTCGGTTGATATTAATACAAATGCTTCCGTCTCGAATAAACCTGCCAGTTCTCCCAGAACATTTGTTCCAAGGATATTGTTTTTGATGGCCTCGGAGGGATTATCTTCCATCATCGGAACGTGTTTATGAGCGGCGGCGTGAAAGATGATTTCCGGCCGGTAGCGGTCAAAAACCCGCTTCATCGGTGCCTCTTCGCAAATATCCCGTAGAATGGAAACGACTTCGACCTCAGGAAAATCTTCTTTTATTTCTCTTTCGATCTCGAATAAGGCGAATTCGGATCTTTCAACCAGGAGCAATCTTTTTGTCTGACAAAAAGCGAGTTGGCGGACCAATTCCGAGCCGATCGAACCGCCCGCACCCGTGACCATAACGACTTTTTGGTTGAGGAATTTCTGAATGCTGGTTACATCGAGCTGGACGGGCGAGCGTCCCAAAAGGTCTTCGATCTGGATGTCGCGGATGCGGCTGACGCTGACCTTTTCCTGCAATAGTTCAAATAAACCCGGGATCGTCCGCACCCTGATCGGGATTTTGCGGCAGATGCTCAAGATCCGCTGAAAATCTTCCCGCGTCGCCTGGGCGATCGAGATGATGATATGGTCTATTTCCAGATTTCTGACCAATTCGGGCAGTTGTTTCGTTGTTCCCAAAACCTTGACGCCGTTGATGATCGCTCCTTTTTTAAATTCATCGTCATCAACGAATCCTTTGACATCAATATCAAAATCGCCGCGGCCTTTGATCTCCGATAAGGTCATCACCCCGGCCCGTCCGGCTCCGACCAACAACACGGATTGTTTTTCCGTCTTCGTGTTCTTGGCTGTTTCCGCCCGGTGATAATTGTAATAGATTTCCCGTCTTAAAAGACGAATCCCGAGAATCCCGATGCTTGCGAGGAAAAAGTCTAAAATGATGATACTCAAAGGGATAACCGCAAATTGGAAGATTTCGTAAAGACCGAGCCGGAGGATCAGCATCGGCAGAGACGCTATGCTTAGGGCAACTAAAACCCGGTTCATTTCCGGAACGCTGACATACCGCCAGATAAATTTATGAACTTTTAAGATTCTCAGCATTAAAAACTGAAATGAAACGACAAACAGCATTTGCAGAAAAATCTTCGGTGTTTGATGAGCCGGCAGAACGAAATCAAACCTCAATAAATACGCGAGGAAAAAGGCGAATCCGAGAATTGCCGTATCTAAGATGACCTGAGCCGTCTTGATCAAGGTCGAATTTATTTTAAAGCGTTTGAAATGGAATAAGATAGTTTGAAGCATAGTTCTTTGGGTAAGTTTCTTTTTTGTCTCTGAACACTGGCAAAAAACGCTCTGTTTAATAGGGATTTTTGCAACAAGAACTTGTTTAAAAAGTATAAAGTTTAAATTTACCTTTGATCCTACACCTTCAAATCAAAAATAACATCGTCAAAACCGATTAAATTAAATTGCTAGTTTAATTAACATGGTTATATAACAATGATTAATTCAGCCTTTCGGTATGGCACAAATGGTTTATTTCGTTCCGCTTATTATCCGCAAAAAAAGAGAAATATACCGCATAAATGTATTATTTTTTGCTCTCAGATTCATCAGTTACGACTACTCAAAATTGTATTTCTGCCCGATTCGACATTTTGCCCGATTTGCTATTAATAATACATAACATTTGTTCCTAAAGTATTGAATCTTAATTAGTAATCTGTCAGCAACAACCTGTCAGCCTCTCAACTGCTGCGAATTGACTAATTTTGGTAGAGGTTGATTTATGAAAACTCAGACAATAAAGTTTCGGAATTACGTACCGAATCGTTTAAATTTCCAAGTTGAACAGGAAAATCAGGGCGAACGCAAAATCAATGTCCCCTTTCTACGTCCAGAATTAAATGAGGCTGAAATAGCCGAAGTGGTTAAAACTCTGCGATCCGGTTGGCTTACGACCGGGCCGAAGGTCAAACTATTTGAAGACAATTTTGCCAAGGCCGTCAACGGAAAACACGCGGTTGCTCTTAATTCTTGTACCGCGGCCTTGCATCTGGCGGTCGAAGCGGTCGGTTTAAGAGCCGGTCAAGCCGTCCTGGTGCCGACCATGACCTTTGCCGCCACGGCCGAAATATTGCTTTACAAAAACGCCATTCCGATTTTGGTTGAT
>JBGTRS010000140.1:0-10132 GCA_041940665.1 Pyrinomonadaceae bacterium
AGGCGGAGTTCAAAGCAGTTTTACGGACATTCTGACGAACCGCTATCCGACCTACCGTGTCGGCATCACCTTTAATCTGCCGCTTTTCGGCAACCGCACGGCACAAGCCAATCTCGGCAAAACGCTCGTGCAGGCGGACAAGATAAAGATCCAACGTGAACAACTCGAACAGACGATCCAGGTTGATGTCCGCAACGCTCTGCAGGCGGTCAGAACCGCCGAAGCCAAACTCCGCTCGGCGGCGGTTTCCCGCGAAAATAGCGAGAAACAATACGCCTCGGAAAAACGAAAACTCGACGAAGGCTTGAGCGATATCTACAAGGTCTTGGAACGGCAGACGGCTCTGATGAACGCCCGCAGTGCCGAACTGCAAGCCCAGACCGAACTCAACAAAGCCATCGCCGATCTGCAGAGAGCAACGGGCAATTCCTTAAAAGCAAATGAGGTGGAAACGAGATTGAGAAAATAAAAAAATCGGAGAGCGGGCATCCTTGCCTGCAAGTCTTTCATAAATCAATTTTTGCAAACAAAAGCGTATTAAATGAACCGCTTATCAGAAGGATTCATTTAATACGCTTGAAAAATTGCGGGCAAAATTTATCTATCTCTGTTGCCGAACACTACTGGCACCCGAAGTGGCCTTTTGCACACGCGGATTTCCCGTATATCGGACACTACTGGCACCCGAAGCATCTACCCGAAGATCACTCGTGACATTTACGTCTGCACTGCTTGCACCGCTTAGATCAATGTCGGCCATCTCGGAAAAAAGTTTGTCTGCTTTGAGACTTGAAGCACCGCTTAGGTCAATATTGATTTCCCTTGCCGAACCTTCGATACTGACCTTTGATGCACCGCTGACGTCAATCGTCAGTTTATTGCTGTTAACTCCCGTAACCGTTGATGTTGATGCTCCCGAAATATCCAGATCATCGAGTGCCGGCAAAGAAATTATTACCTTGAATTTGCCAAGGTCGGATTTGGACTTTAAACTCCTCCACCAATCTTTTTCAAACTGCACCTTCAAAGTATCGTCCTCTACTTTGGTGATTATTTTTGAAAGAAGGCTTTCTTTGGCTTCAACAACAACCCTGAAATCTTGTCCGACAGTAATTTCCGATGCAATGGTTCCGCCCACGTCAACCTTACTAAATCCCGACAAATTTCTTACTTCCGATTTCACATCATCTTGACGGACTATTTTTGTTTCGTTTTCCGAATTTCCCCAATCACTTGTCACCGCGTTGGTTGCAAATACCCCAAAACCTAAAACGACTAAACCGACCATCAAACCGATGATTTTCAGATATTTCATAAAGTTCTCCTAAAATTTTTTTGTTATTAACTATATTGAAAACACCGCGTTTTAATCTATTGTGACAAGAATAGTTATTTTTTCGATAGAAGATCACTCTTTGAAATCCCATAAACGACACATTCCGTTTCCTGATTTTTCAAGAGCCGCCATTGGTTTTGTCGGCAACGGCGATGATCCTTTTGAACTAAAGTCGCCGATCTGCTGAGAGAGAGAGAGCCGCAGGAAATTCTCTAAAAGCAAATGAAGCGGAAATGGGGAATTCTTTTCATTCTATTAATTTCGTTTGTGGTTTCCCGCGTTTGCCGTGACCGTATAAGAAAAAAAACTCCTGAACCTTTCAATTTTTTCCATTTCTTATTAAATTGAACTTTCATTGAATTTTTCCAAAGCTTTTTCAAGCAATCCCAGACGAAAGCGGATTCGGCTATGCGGTTTTTTTATGTTGGAAATCGTCTGCAAGGTGTTTAGTTCCTCCGCTTCGAGCAGAAAAACCGGAAGCCGAATAATATCTTCTGTTGGAGCAAAATCTTTGAGGAGTTCATCTTTTTCGTTCTCATCATCGGATTTATTAACTGCCTCGACGGCATCTCTGAGAACACCGAGCGTTTCAAAGGGAGCGAGATCTGCATATTGCCTTACTAAATAGATCAGCAGACCGGCTTTGTGATTAGGTTTTATCTCAAAGGCTTCGAGTCCTTTTCTGGCATCATTGAGCATTTTTATTGCAAATCCTTTATCACTTTCTTTGAATTTATTTGCCAGAGCCGATTGAACACTCGGACGAAGTTCTTTCGGTGTTTTGTCTATTATGCGGTAGGCATTTGAAATTTGTTCGGCTTGTAAATGGGTGATACAGGCTTCTCTCGCCGCTTCCGCCCACCAGCTATTCCAGCTGTCTTCCCCAAAAGCGGTTTTGTCTTTCTCATTCATATCACCCAAAACCGAAAGAACTTCTTCATATTTTTTTGAGTAATAGAGCTTTTCCAAAGCTTTCTGGAAATATGTGCCTTTAAGCGAAATACTGTTTGTCTTTTTGGCCGCTCTTATAAGTTCATCAACCGTCTCCGGAACTTCTTTTCTCAAATGTGATCCGGAAATGCTTAAGCCTAAACCCGGGTCTTGAACATTTTCGCATTTTTCGGCGGTTCGCCTGATCTGAGCGGCTTTGCCCGGAGAAATATCTTCATAAACCGCCAGGAGATTTATCGCAATATCGTTAAAGATACAACTTTTATAGGAATTTTGTTCAAAGTGAATAAGATTATATAAACCGTCGAGATATTGCCTCTGTGCACGTTCCGATACTTGTTTTCCCTGGTGAGTTCTCAAAACCAAATTGGAAAGTGCCGACATCAAGCCGATGGATGTATCTGCGTCTTTGTTTCTGTAAACGGATGATAATGCCTCCGAAAGAAGTTTATCGGCCAATTCTTCATCTTTCAGGTTTATCTCCCGGATCAATAAATAAAGTTTGTAACTTTGCCCGAATTTCAATGAGGTCGTTCCCAGAATTTTTGCTGACTCCGGTTTTTCATCCGCGATCATTAATGCCGCTTTTACTAATTCATCGGCAACTACCGGATTTAACCTTTGAAAATTTGAATTTTCAGATACATATTCGACCAGATCGTCGGCGAGGTTTTCGTCTTTCGGCAGAACAAATTTTATCAATTTTGCCGCAACCTCAAATCTCCCGGCTTTTTCGTCTTCGGTCTCGGTCATTCTTTCATAAATGCTTTCGCTGACCGCTTCTTTGAGCCATCTACGCGATGAATAATTATCTTTCTCCCACCAAAGTAAAGCCAGTTTTGCAAGAACAAGCGGACGGGCGGGATATCCGCGTTTTGTATCTTCCTCAATATCTCTGGTGATTTTCTCGGAGATCGAACGCCATTTATAAACTCTTTCCAGAGCCTTCATTTCTTCCGATTTATCTTGCGTTTCGATAACCTCCTGCGAAAAGGCGGAATTCGAGAAAGTTTGAAAAACAATCAGGAGAAAAAAGCCGATGGTAAAAAATCGCGAGTTTAATTTAGAGTGTTTCATTATTTGATAGTGAGGATTTTAGTATCAAAAGGGCAGTTTTGTAAACAAAAATTGAAATAAGTTTTGAACAAAAAAAAGCTCCTGAAGTTTCAGGAGCTTTTTTGAGCAATGAACTTAGAATCTTGAATTCCGTCTACAATTTCATTCAATGTTGCGGAAGGTCGCATCGCCGCGTAGGTTTTCTCGCGATCCGGAAAATAATAACCGCCGATCTCCTGCGGTTCGCCCTGGGCTCCGATCAATTCTTCATTGATCTTCGCTTCGTTTTCCCGCAACGATCCGGCAACGGGAGCGAATTTTTCCGCCAGTTCGGCATCGTCCGTTTGGTTTGCCAGTGCTTCCGCCCAATACATGGCCAGATAAAAATGCGAACCGCGGTTGTCAATTGCCCCGAGTTTACGTGCCGGAGATTTGTTTTCCGCCAGAAATTTTGCGTTCGCTTCGTCCAGAGCGTCCGCCAGAATTTGGGCTTTTTTGTTGTCTTGAGTTTGAGCGAGATGCTCAAAACTTGCCTGCAACGCCAGGAATTCTCCCAGAGAATCCCAACGCAAATAGCCCTCGCTTAAAAACTGTTCGATATGCTTTGGTGCCGAACCGCCCGCCCCCGTTTCAAACAAACCGCCGCCGTTCATCAGAGGCACGATCGAAAGCATTTTCGCCGAAGTTCCGAGTTCGAGGATCGGGAACATATCCGTAATGTAATCCCGCAGAACATTGCCCGAAACGGCGATCGTATCTTTTCCCTCTCTCGCCCGTTTCAAAGTTTCCAGCACGGCGTCTTTAACGTTCATAATGCGAATGTCGAGACCTTCAGTGTCGTGCTCGTTTAAATATTCTTCGACCTTTTTGATGATCTCGCGGTCGTGTGCCCGCTCTTTATCAAGCCAGAAAATGGCGGGCGTCTCGGAAAGGCGAGCACGGTTAACCGCCAATTTTACCCAATCCTTGATCGGATCATCTTTGGTTTGGCTCATTCTAAAAATATCGCCTTCCTGAACTTTTTGTTCGAGCAAAATATTTCCGTGTTCGTCCTCGACTTTTACCGTTCCCGCTTCGGACATTTGGAAAGTCTTATCGTGCGAGCCGTATTCTTCCGCTTTTTGGGCCATCAGACCGACATTCGGAACCGAACCGAAACTCGTCGGGTCGATCGCTCCGTTTTGCTTCATATCCTCGATGATCGCTTCATAAAAAACGGCGTAAGTCCGGTCAGGGATAATGCAGACGGTGTCTTCTTCGTCGCCGTCTTTATTCCACATAATTCCGCCGTTTCGCACCAATGCCGCCATCGAAGCGTCAATGATGATGTCGGAAGAAACGTGAAAATTCGTGATGCCTTTGTCGGAGTTGACCATCGCGATTCGCGGCCCCTGTTCGATCGCCTTTTCGATGTCCGCTTTTATTTCCGCTTCCTTCGCGTGTCCCGAAATTTTCTCAAACAGAGTTGCCAAGCCGAGGTTTGGATTGATGTCTAACTCTTTAAAGGTGTCGGCATATTTTTCAAAAACATCCCGAAAATATGTTTCAACGATCGCCCCGAAAATGATCGGGTCGGAAATCTTCATCATCGTCGCTTTCAGATGAGCGGACAAAAGAACGTCCTTTTCCTTTGCTTCCGCAATGGCATCCGCAACAAATGATTTCAAAGCCGCCATATTCATCGCCGCCGAATCAATCACTTCGCCCGCCTTTAGCGGAGCAAAATCCTTCAATGTTGTTGAAGAACCGTCTTCGCCGTAAAAAGCGATCTTAAATTTGCCCGAATCTTCAACGGTCGTCGAAGTTTCCGAACCGTAAAAATCGCCCGATTCCATATGGGCGACGGAAGTTTTTGAATCCCGATTCCAAACGCCCATCCGGTGCGGATTCGCCTTCGCATAATTTTTCACCGCCTTCGGAGCCCGCCGGTCGGAATTTCCTTCCCTTAAAACGGGATTGACCGCACTTCCCAAAACGCGTCCGTATTTTTGCTTGATCTCTTTTTCTTCATCAGTTTTCGGCTCCGAAGGGTAATCCGGCACGGCAAAACCCTGGCCTTGCAGTTCTTCGATCGCTTCTTCGAGTTGCGGAACCGATGCCGAAATATTCGGCAATTTGATGATGTTCGCCGCCGGATCCGCCGTCAGTTCGCCCAGCATCCCAAGTGCATCCGGAACCTTTTGTTCGTCCGTCAAATACTCGGGAAAATTGGCTAAAATCCGCCCGGCAAGCGAAATATCGGGAACTTCCACTTCAATCCCTGCTGCCTTCGCAAACGCCTCCAAGATCGGCAAAAAAGAATGCGTCGCCAGCATCGGTGCTTCATCGGTTAATGTGTAATAAATTTTTGACATAGTATTGCTTATTCACAATTCGAATTATTAAGTATAAGAATTAAATATATTACCGTTTTACCATTTAATTTCCAAACCATTAAGGTACTGCCATTTGCTAATTCTCAAGCTTAGCAAATCACTCAATACGAAATTCGAACAAAGCGAAAGCAAAGTAAACGTATATGAGAAAAATCAAATAATCTTGCTTTTATAAAGATTTTATACTTTCGGTTTAGATGTTTTTTCATAAGTTAAAAAGAGGTTGTTTTTTAGAAATTTCGAGTTTAATCCAATCTCTCAAAAACTTTCTGTCTATAGCTGATGCCGATGGGGAGTTCGACCGAACCGATTTCGATGTCCTGGGCGGTGTAGGCAGTGATGTGGTTGAGGTTGACGATGTAGGAGCGATGGATGCGGAGGAAATCTTTGGCCGGGAGTTCGATTTCAAAGGCTGTAAGAGTTTGTTTGATGAGAAGTTTTTTGCCGGAAGTGTGGATTTTTATGTAGTCTTTGATGCTTTCGATGTATCGGATTTCGCTGAATAAAACTTTGTGATTTTTGCGGTCGGCTTTGACGAAGATGAAATCTTTTTCCGAAGCCTCTTTTGGTTTTGGCGGTTCGTTTGAAGAGGGACTCGCGACGGCGAAGTATTTATTGATCGCTTTTAGAAAACGCTGAAACGAAACGGGTTTGACGAGATAGTCAACGACATCGAGTTCGTAGCCTTCGAGAGCGTAATCAATATAAGCGGTCGTGAAAATCACTTTCGGCGGATTTTTGATCGTTTTTAAGAAATCAATTCCCGTCAATTTCGGCATTTGAATATCCAGAAAAAGCAGATCGATCTTTTCACTCTTCAGAATTTCAAACGCCCTGACCGCATTGCGGCAGGTGGCGACGACTTCGAGATTCTCCAGCTGAGAAATGTGATTTTCGATCACCTCGATCGCCAAAGGCTCATCATCAACTATCAGGCATTTTGTTTTCATTGGTTTTATTCAGGGTCGAGTGACAAGTGACGAGTGAAAATTTTCTTGTCACTTGTCACTCTTTAGATTCAATTTCAAAAACACTCGATACGAATTTTCTTTTTCCTCGACATCCAAAGTGTATTTATTTTCATAAACCAAATCCAATTGTTTTCTGACGTTGGAAACGCCGATGCCTTTTGTGTCTTCGGTTTCGTTTCTCGCAATGCTTTCACTTTTTGTGTTGAAAACTTCGAAGGTGAAAGAATCATCCGTCAATTCCAGATCAATTTTTATTTCGGCGTTTTCGGTCTCCCGACTGACGCCGTGTTTGAAGGCGTTTTCGACGATCGAAAGCAAGATCAGCGGTGCGATCCGGGCTGTTTCATCCGCCACTTTTTTGTCAAAAGATATTTTTAAGCTGTCGCCGTAACGCAGTTTTTCGAGCGATATGTAATTTTCGAGCAGTTTGATCTCGTTTTCCAAAAGGACGAGTTTTTCGTCGCATTTGTAGAGAATATAAACGAGCATTTCCGAAAGTTTGATAACCGTTTCGGGAGCTTTGTCCGATTTTTTGAGCGTCAAAGCATAGAGATTGTTCAGCGTATTGAGCAGAAAATGCGGATGGATTTGGGCTTTTAAGTATTTGAGTTCGGTTTTGATCTTTTCCTGTTTTAATTTTTCGACCCGTTCGCGTTCCCTGTAGCGGTCTCTCACTAACTTGATCGCCGCAAACAAAACCGGCGAGAGATAGATGCCGGGAACATAGACGAGCAGAATATAAACGGGATCGGTCAAAATTTCCGGAAGCGTTTCCTGTCTGGGGTTTTCAATGTACAAGGGTTCGGCGACATAAACCGTCAAAATCCGGGCTAAAATTCCGCCTAAAAACAAAGTGATTGCAACAGACGCGGCAAACGTCAGATATTTTTTCCTGTATAAAAAATTCGGAATTTGATAATAAGCCAGAAGATACGCACAGATGAGTTCGGAAGGAAACAAAGCCAGATAAGTGTAAAAATTAAACGCCAGATACGAAAGATAATCCACCGCTTCCGGTCGCCTCATCGCACTCGCCCGCAAGACGGTCGTTCCGAATATAACGAGCCAAAAAACTATGTGATTTAGCGGGCGGTATTTTAAGAATTTATCAATGTAATTTTCTTCGGTCATTTGTGAACAGAAAGGACTTCTTCTTGAGATTATTAAACAAATTCGCCGAAAATATCAGCTTTGTCGGCGAATTTATGATTTTCGGCGATGAATAAATTCGTTTGACAGTTAAACTTTATTCGTCCATTTTCAAGATTTATTCGACGATTAAAAAACCTGAATACGTCGTTTTTTATCTTTCTAAAGCTTTTTTGAATTTATCCTTAAATTATGAAAAAGCAAATATTTATCGCCTTTATAATTTTAATCGCAGGTACTTTCGCATCCGTTTTTGCTCAACAAAGTGAAAATTTATCCGATATCGGATGGGTTGAAAAAGCGACGGATGCGTTGGTCGAAGATCACGAAATTCCGGCGGTTGTCGTCGCCGTCATCAAGGACGGCAAAATTGAAAAGATCATCAACCGGGGAGTTTTGAAAAGAGTTGAAGCTGAAAAAGTTGATGAAAACACGCTTTTTCAGATCGGCTCGTTAACGAAATCTTTTACCGGAATCATTGCCAAGAATTTGATCAAAGAAAGAAAGATCGAGCCGAACGCGAGCATTACAAAATATCTTCCCGAAACTCTTTCGCCGCAGACGAAGGCGAAACTCGAACCGATCACAATTGAAAACGTTCTCTTTCACCGTTCGGGAATTCCGCGTGATTCGAAGATCGTCAAAAGATTCGGCAACGATCCGATGGTTTGCTGTTATACGGAAAAAGATTTACTGGACGATCTGGAAATTCTCGAACTCGAATTCAAACCCGACGAAAAGGCTATGTATTCAAATTTAGCTTACGGTTTGCTCGGCTATATTTTTGAACGAGCGACGGGAAAAACTTATGAAGAATTACTGCAAACCTACGTTGCGAAAAAATACGGTCTGGAAAATACGACGACAAAACCGTCTGAAACTCAAAAAGTCGCTACGCCGTACCGCAAAGAAAATCGTTATTACGAAACAAAACCCTTTGAAATGGGCAAGGTCGTTTCGGCGGGCGGAATTTTTTCGACCGTTGCCGATCTTTCAAAATTGATGACTCTGCAGATAAAAGCCCACCGCGATTATGCCGCCGACAAAACCGACGGCTTTTTGTTTCTGGCCAAAGAGACAAAACCATTTTTCAGACAGATGAAATACGGTTACGGCATTTTTGAAAACGGCGACAACTACGGACACGGCGGCGATGTTGACGGTTTTGCAAGTGCTTATACATTCGTCCCGAAAAAAAATATCGGTCTGATTATTTTAACTTCATCCGGCGGCGGTTGGATGGGAAAATTTGAGGATGTCATCTTCAAGAAAATTTCCGGCGATGCGGTCGAAATGCCGGCCGTTCGAAAGACAATTTCCGTTTCGAAAGAAAAACTCGACAGATACACGGGCAAATATGAATTCACCGACGAAAAGCAGGTTTTTACCATCGTTCAGAACGGAGAAAAATTGGAAGCATACATTCAGGGAACGTTCGGTCCGAGAGAACTGTATTTTAAATCCGAACATAAATTGTTTGCCAAGACGATCAATTTGGAATTCGAGTTCGAGTTCGATGAACGGGGAAATTTTTCAAAAATTACCGGCAGATTTAACGGGCGGGAGATAAGCATAAAAAAAGCAGAGTAATATCAAATTTTGATAAAAAAAGAATGAGGGACAAAGCCATTGACTTTGTCCGTTTTTATTGAACAGCCAAAGTAAATTTCTTTATTTCAAGAGCCGGTTCTTCGTCTGTAAAAATGTTAATTTACTTGACATATTTTTGAATCAGAATTATTCTAAATCTAAATTAACATTATGAATCACGCAATGAAAGACATCGAAAGTTTGGGATTGACAAAACAGCGTGAAGCCGTTCTGCGGGTGATACGCGGATCGGACAAACATTTGACGGCTAACGAAGTTTTTGATGAAGCCCGCCGGATTCTGCCGGGCATCTCGTTTGCAACTGTTTACAATTCTTTGAGTTACCTGAAAAAAGAGGATTTGATCGGCGAGATCAGGTTTGGCACGGACGCCAAACTTTATGACCGCAATCTGACTCAGCACGACCATGCGATCTGCAATGACTGCGGCAAATTGGTTGATCTGGAAATACCTCTTCCGGACGGACTGCTCGAAGCGGCCGCCGAACGCGCGCAGCAACCCGACCCCTGGACCAACTATGACAGCCTTACCCAGTCCATCACACTGGGGATGGTCGAAGCCGTTGCCGGCCCGCTCAAAGAGAAGAAGGCTAAGCGCGGCAAGGTAGGCTAGATCCAGCCGGCGAGCTCGCGACGAACGATCGTTTCGAGCATCCCCATGCCGTTCTCGGAGTCGTTGAGGCA
>JBGTRS010000141.1:0-10107 GCA_041940665.1 Pyrinomonadaceae bacterium
GTGGACGGCTACATCCGCCACTGGGTTTACGAAGAAATGCTCACCGGCGAAGCAAAGGTCTTCATCATCGACAACATCTCGCACGTCGCGATCGGTACCACCATCGAGAAAATAATGCGTGCCCTCCGTGCCGCGGCGAACGAAGCGGGTGCGTCCATCCTCGTCGTCGCCCACGCCAAACCGAAACGCCGCCCGTCCGCCTTCACCCTCGCCGACATCACACGTTGCCGCTCCCTTCGCGAGATCCCCAACTCCATCTTCGCCATCGCCCGCTCCACCACCCACCCCGACATCCGCTACGTCAAAGACCTCAAATCCCACACCACCCCGCTCACCGCCGACATCGCCGCCGCTGTCCGCTCCGAGCTCTTCCCGACCACTGACCACAGACCACTGACCACCGCTTTAGCCACTGACCACCGGCTACTGACCACCGCTCCCGCAGCCGTCCTCACCTATCGGATCGAACGCCTTGTTTCACCCATCTCAAATCTCAAATCTCAAATTGGAAATTCCGAGATCGCAAATCGCAATTCGCAAATCGCAAATCCCTTCCTCGCCCTCAACTACCTCGGTCTCTCCCTCGAATCCAAACACCTCCCGCCTCCGCGGCTCCAGCGTGTCATTAGCCCACGTGTCAGTAGCCCGCACGTGAGTAAGGGCTCATCTCGCATACCAACCGCCACCGAAGCACTAGAACAAGGCATCATCGACGGCAGCTACAGCCGATATCTGTTAGGGGAATAAAGTTGGAAATCCGACCGTCGGTGAGGGGCCACCGTCAGTACCACCTGCGGTAGCGGGTGGGGAAGTTAAAGCCGAGTCCCCGCAGGTGAAAGCAGTCGCGGCGAGCTCGAACGGCGGTGACGTTACAGTGGACGATCTACGCCGTACGAAGAGCAGCCCGCTTGTTCGGAGCATCGCTAAGGAACACGGCATCGACATTTCAAGGATCGCGGGTTCGGGCGTCAGCGGCCGCGTGACGAAGTCGGACATTATGTCCTATCTCGAAACGGGGGCTGCACTAAGGCCGGAGGATCTGCTCGTGAAAGGATTGGCCACGCCGGCTGCGGCTCCGGCAAAGACGGCTGCTCCATCGACGTACACGGCACCAACCGTTGCGACCTCTGCCGGCGACCGCGTCGAGAAGATGTCGGTGATGCGCAAGAAGATCGCCGAGCATATGACCTTCTCGAAGCAGACCTCGGCACACGTGACGAGCGTGTACGAGATCGATATGACGAACGTCGCCAAGTTCCGCGACAAGAACAAGAACTCGTTTGCCGAGCGTTACGGGACGAAGCTCACGTATATGCCGTTCATCTTCCAGGCCGTGACGAACGCGATCCGCAAGTTCCCGGTCGTGAATTCGCAGGTCGACGGCGAGACCATCGTATATAAAGGCGACATCAATCTCGGGATGGCAGTCGCTCTGGATTGGGGATTGATCGTCCCGGTTATTCGGAAGGCAGACACGCTTTCGCTGTCCGGCCTCGCACTCTCAGCCAACGACCTTGCCGACCGGGCACGAGCGAAAAAACTCAACCCTGACGAAGTTACCGGCGGCACGTTTACCATCACCAACCCCGGCGTCTTCGGCGGATTGTTCGGAACGCCGATCATCAATCAGCCGCAGGTCGCTATCCTCTGCGTCGGCACGATCGAAAAACGTCCGAAGGTTCTGACGACTCCGGAAGGCGATGACGTCATAGCCAATCGCCAAATGGCCTATTTTGCTCTGACTTACGATCACAGGATCGTGGACGGTGCGGATGCGGAACAATTTTTATCACATCTGAAAGATTATCTCGAAACAACCGAGTTTACCTTGTAAGTCATTGCAATGAAAAGACTACAAGCGGTAAGTGTGAAAAAACTTGCCGCTTGTACATTTTTAAATAACAGGGATTTTGAAAAAATTCTAAATTTATAGGAAACATTAAGATAAATACACCGATAACTATGGTTAAGGATGATTATGTACTTAAGGATAATCATTTGGATTTTATTTGAAAATTCAAATTTACTGACAACCGAAGTAGTTTTCGGAACGTCAAAAAACTACTCTCTCTTTAGGCAGTATCATCTTTAATATATAAGGAAGGTTTATAAGGAGTACAAAAAGTTATGCTTTTTAATAAAATAAAAGTTTTCGCATCATTGATGGCATTATCAATGCTTGCAGGTGCAACAGCGATTTTTGCACAAGACGCACAATTGCGTACATTGACAGCGGGACAAAAATATAAGATCGAAGGTGTTGTCGTATCAAAAAGCGATGATACTATTATTATCAGAGATACGACGGGTATTGACACGAAGGTTATCGTAACACCGAGCACGAGCATCAAATCAAACAGCTTCTGGGGAAGCGGCGACAGCTATCCCGTAACGAGCGTAGTTCGCGGTTTGACCTTGAAGGCTGAAGGACGCGGAGATACCAGCGGTGCTTTGGCGGCAACCAAGATTCGTTTTGACAAGAGCGATCTGGAAGTTGCTCAATCAATTGACAGCCGTGTTGCTCCGGCGGAAGAAAGAATCACCGCCGCCGAGCAGAACGCCGAAAGAATTTCGGGTCAGATTGATGAATTGATGGCGATTTCGAACGCCGCCCGCGGCGGTGCCAAAGCCGCTCAGGATACGGCGGATGCCGCAGTTGCCGGCGTAAATGCTACCAATCAAAGAATTTCCGCTTTGGACGATTATGTCGTTCAATCAACCTCGACCGTCAATTTCCGTGTCAATAGTTCGGTTCTTTCCAGAGAAGCAAAAGAAGAACTCGACAATGTAGCGACAACGGCTTTGACCCTGCGTGGTTACGTTCTGGAAATTACCGGATTTGCTTCGGCTGACGGAAGTGCTGAAGCTAACAAACGCTTGAGCGAAAGACGGGCTAGAGCGGTTATCGATTATCTCGTCACCACCCATAACATTCCGCTTCGCCGCATCGGAACATCCTATGGTTTCGGCGAAACGAATGCGATTGCGGATAATTCAACCCGCGAAGGCCGGGCGGAAAACCGCCGGGTCGAGATCAAAATTCTGGTCAGCCGCGGTTTGAACCAAAATGTTGAAGTCCGACCGGCTGATACATCGACAACCGACGACGGAACTCGTTAAAGGGCGGATCGAATAAACGGACGTTCAGACAATCATTGAAAATCCGTTTATCGAACCTGCAAACAACTAAAGAGAAGGGTAAAAGTAGAGAGATTTTTGCAGACCAAGTTGTTTTCTCCTTTTACCCTTTTCCTCATTTAAGGAAACCGTAACTCAAATTCTTGCGTATATTCCGCCAAAACTCTCCGCAGTTTTTTTCAAATTATTCGAGGTATTATAAAAAGTGAAAAATAATCCGTTAATTTTAGTTTTTGCGATAATTCTCAGCTGTGCCGCATCCGTTTTTGCCCAAACCGCGACACCGACACCGCCGATCGCCGAAGACGACGAAGTTTTGACCATCGAATCAAGGCTTATCATCGTTCCCGTTTCGGTAACGGACGGCAACGGCAATCCCGTCAAAGGCTTAACCAAAGAAAATTTTCGTCTGAAAGAGAATAATAAATTACAGGAAATCGCCGAAGTTTCCGCCGCCGATAAGGTGCCTCTGGAAATCGCCATTTTGTTCGATGTTTCGGCCAGCACCGATCCGATGTTTAAATTCGAGCAGGAAACCGCCGCCAAGTTTTTGCAGGATGTGATGCGTCCCGAAGACCGGGCGACGATCTTTACGATCGGCGAAATGCCGGTTCTCCTGCAAAACAGAAATGTCGCCTATCAATCCATTGAAACGATAAAAAGCATCAAACCGACCAAGCAATATACAGCGTTTTACGACACGGTGACCGCCGCCGCCGCCTACTTGCAGAAGAATGCCCCGCCGAAAAGCCGGAAGGTCATCATCGCCATCACCGACGGCGAAGACACCAACAGCATCGGCGTCAAGATCGGTTTCTCGCAGGTTTACGCCGCCATTGATAAACGGAAAAATTCCATCACGACCAAAGAACTTCGTGAAATGCTGGCGGAAAAACGCAACGAGATCAGAGCCAGTGAACAGCGAAAGACTCTCAGCAAACTTCAGGATGCCGATACGGTTTTTTATTCGATAAATCCGGCCGGAAGTTCGTATCAACTCAATCAGATCAGCAAATTCGGACAGGAAAATATGGAAAAGTTCGCCACCGAAACGGGCGGCACGGCGTTTTTGCCGAAGTTTCTGCCGATCGATCTGAAAAGTAATTACGAAAATGAGGCTAATTTGAAGGAAAACACAAAGACTCTCGAAAGAATCTTTCACCAATTGGCAAGTGAGCTTCAGTCGCAATATCTGATCCAGTATTATTCCGACAACGAATCGCCCGAAAATACGTTTGTCAAAATAAACGTCGAATTGAATATGAATCTTCCGCAGGGCGTCCGGCTCCGTTCGCGAGAAGGATATTTTGTCAAGAATCAGTAATTTTTGCGATAAAGATAAAAAAAGCGGGTGAGATTTACCCGCTTTTCTTTTTGAAACTTGTTTTTTTTACTGAAATGAATCTTTTATTTCGGCGGCATCGCGATCTTGCCCATAATTTCGTGATTTCCGTCATCTTGCGGTAACGCGATATCACCCATGACCATTTCAGGAGTTTCATTTATTTCGTATGGAATTTCTCCCATTTCGGGTTCAAAATTGTTATTTGGCGGATTATACGGAGTTTCAACCGCAATGTTTCCCATCGTTACCGATTCGTTATTTTGGCTCATAAAAGCCGTGATGCCGATGCCGCTGACCGCCGTGATCAAGACGGAAGCGACCGCCGTCCAAACCCTTGTCATCCGCTGTTTGACGGCTTGCCAGCCGACCGGACAATCTTTTGTGATGATCGTTCCGTCCGTTCGGCGGAAAAACCTCGCACACAGCCGGCCTTCCGCATTCATAATCAAACTTTCGGCTTCTCCCCGTGTCATCCCCGAAAGATTATAGACATTCAATTTACACTCGCCGCAAAATCGCCGCCGTTCGTTGCCGATCATCGCGTCCCAATCCGCCGAACAAGGGGATGCGACCTTTATTGAGTCTAAAGGATTCGTGAATTCCGTTCCCATACAAAAAAATTCCTCCGTTGTTTTTTTAGACACGCTCAATAAGCGTTCTGTTCCAATAGAACGAAAGAATTTTTTGTAACTTGCAGATTATTTTTCAAAAACCCGGCGAAACTAAAATTATTTCAATAAACCGGGTAATGCTGTATAGTGGATAAAATCAACTGAAAATAAAGACGATTTCCGCGATCGAATTCTAGGGATAAGGATCATGATAAGAGGAATTTTATATTGTGTAATAATTCTGCCGGCATCCGTTATTTTTGTAAACGGACAGAATCCGACGCCGACACCGTATATGGGCAGACCGGAAACCGGCGTAGAAAGAGTCCGGCGGCTCGACGAAGCCGATGCCCAAATCCGGCAACAGGCCTATGAAAATCTCTACGGCCGCGGGAGTGCCGACACAAAATCTTCGCGGTACAGTCCCGAATGGCGGGCCAAAATGGTTGCTCTTTACCGGAAACCGAAGGACGAGGAAACGGAAATTCTAAAACCCGCCGCCGAGTTTTTGCAGAAATACGCGGAATTTTTGAAAGAAGATGAATCGGGGATTTTTAAGCTGATACCCGATATGGGTTGTGAAGGCGACGGCGATATCATCAATGCTTCGCCCGATTGCCTGAAGTACAACTTCCCCGGAGCGGGTTCTTCCTACTCATTTCGCCTCGATAGTTACCGCATCAGACGTCTGGCGGACATCACACTCGTCAAAAACAGCCTAACGACCCGCGGGATTCTGAACGGAGCGATCTTTGTCGTACTGGGCGACGTGCCGATCAGGAACGTCACACTTAAAACGCCGGGACTCGCCTTTTTGCAGGAATATAAACCCGTAAAAACCGCCGAAGAAGCTCTCGAAGCGGCGAAACTTTTTGCCGGAGGCGTCAAAAAAGACGGTCATATCTACGGCCGCGGAATTTTTGCCACTAAAAACAACACCTTCGCAATGCGTCTGATTGCCTATGACGGAAAGTTCCAGAGAGCCGAGGCCGGAGTCGTCTATAACGAACTCGATTTTGATAAACGCCGCGACATCATCGTCGCCTTCCGGATAGTTGAGGTCGAAGCGGACGGCTCGGCAACGATAGTCTGGAAGATCTTACAGGAATCGAAATCTCCGAAATTAAAAGTTGACTGATTTATTTTGTAATGTGTAAATCTATTTATTCTCTAACCAGAAATCATTAATCATTTCTCATCCTTCGATATTTATGCGTCACGGGTCTTCTTCTGCCGATACCGATGGCGTTTTTGGAAACGATCAAAGTCGGCGGCAGTTGCCGGCGTTTGAATTCGTTGGCGGGCGATTCGACCTTATTCAAAAGCGTATAAACCAGATCCGCGTCGTGTCCGGCGGCGGTTATCTGTTTCGGCGAGAATTTGTTTTCAAAATAGAGTTTCAGGATCGGGTCCATCAGATCGTAAGGCGGCAGAGAATCCTGATCGAACTGATCGGGTGCAAGTTCGGCGGACGGAGCTTTTTCGATTATCTCGAACGGAATTATCTCTTTTCCGGCTGAGGAGGCGTTGATGTGGCGGGCGATGGCATAGGCTTCCGTTTTTAAGACATCGCCGATGACCGCCAGACCGCCGTTCGTGTCGCCGTAAAGCGTGCAGTAACCGACGGCGAGTTCCGATTTGTTGCCGGTTGATAACAGAAGCCGGCCTTCAGCGTTAGAGATCGCCATTAAGATCAGCCCACGCAGGCGACTCTGCATATTTTCCGCCGCCAGATTTTCGCCGCCCTTCGTCGGTTTTTTAAATTCGAGTTGTTTTAGTAAAACTTCAAATGCTGATGAGATCGGTTCGATGCGTGATTCACAGCCCAGGTTTTTAACGAGCATTTCCGAATGCGTGATGCTTCCGACCGAAGAAAACGGCGAGGGCATCATAACGCAGAGAAGATTTTCCGCACCGATCGCTTCCGCGGCAAGAGCTGCTACCAAAGTCGAATCAATTCCGCCGCTCAAACCCAGGACCGCTTTTGTAAAACCGTTCTTATGGGCATAATCGCGGATTCCCAAAACCAGAGCCCGGCGGATCGTTTCGATCTCGTCGCCCGTTATTCCGCGTGAGTCGGGTTTGCGGACATCGAGTTCGACCGTTTCGATAAATTCCTCAAACGCAGTCGCCTGCAAAATTATGTCGCCTTCTTCATCGGCGATAAGACTTGCTCCATCGAAAATTATTCCGTCATTTCCGCCGACGAGATTAACGAAAACGATCGGAATTTTCTCGGTTTTCGCCCGGTGAGCGACCATATCGCACCGCAGTTTGATTTTGCCTTTGTTGAACGGCGAAGCATTGGTCGAAACGATCAGATCAGCTCCCATTTCGATCAGCTCGTCGGTCGGGTCAACATCATAAATTCTCTCTTTCCAAAATGTCTTGTCGTTCCAAAAATCCTCGCAAACCGCCACACCGATTTTCACACCGTTTATCTCAAAAAGCTTTCTATTTTCGGAAGGCTCGAAATATCTCGGATCATCAAAAACATCATATTCGGGCAAAAGTGTTTTATCGGCAAATCCAAGAAGTTCGCCGTCGTTGAGAACCGCCGCCGCATTAAAAATCCTGCGTCCGTCCGAATCGTCGTTTTTGCGGATCGTTCCGACAATTGCCGTTATACCAACGGTAGCGGGAATAATTTCTTCGAGCGGTTTGTGGCAATCGCGGATAATATCGCGGTCTTGAAACCAATCCTGCGAAGTATAGCCGTGCGTTACGAGTTCGGGCAGAACAACCAAATCCGAGCCGTCCGCTTTAGCTTTTTCGATAGCATCCAAAATTTTAGCGACATTTCCCGCAATGTCGCCGTTGGTCGTATTGATCTGTCCGATTGTTACTTTCATTCTTCTCTTATTAATTCAGCTATTGCTTTCCCACCATTTTCCTCTATTTTCTTCAAATATTCTATTGAGTGTATCGGTGGACATAAATACACTGCCTCAATAAACTCTCTTGGAGGCAAATAAAAATGTGTATTTATATAGTGAGTAATTAGTGAAGGACAAACATAAACCTTTCCATTTCCGGGAACAAAAATATTACTGTCACCTTGTCCACCACAATGCTCAAACTGAAATCTACATAAATCACAGTAATGATAGCCTCTGTATGTTGCAAAACTCCATTGGATTTTACTGAGTTCTAAAATTTTAAGGTAAACATCTTTTGGAATTGAACCAGTTGAAAAATCTTTCCCATTTTCTAGCCATCCAATCGCTGTTAATATGCTCTCGTATTCTTTGCTGATGTAATCGCATTGTGTTAAATCTTCATACCACATTTATTTCTTCTTTGGTTTTCTATTTCTTGCTCTTTCCAAAATCTCATCAATTATTTTCTGAGATATTCTGAAATTCGTTTTTTGCAATTTATCAAAAGCGTCTTTCATTTCCAAAAGATTTTTGATTGATGCCAATTCGAGAATGTTTATCGTTCCGGCGACCTTTAACCCTCTTTCGATTGCTGCTTGTCTGGCTTTTTTATCGTCAATCAAAATTAGATCGGCGTTTATTTCTTTGGCAAGTGAAATCGCTTCCGTTTCGCCTGCTCCGAGTTTGATTGACGAATCAACGGATAAAACCGTTCGAACTTCCAACCAATTCGGCTTTGTATCCAACCATTTTTGAACTTTTAACGGGGCTTTTGAACTTTTTAATTCGTCTAAAACGGATGGCGGAATGATTATTTCTCCGAATAATTTTGGCAGTAAATTGATTTCATCAATCAAAACCAAATAATTTATCGGCGATGTGTCGGAGATGACGATCATTTAGGGGACAAGTTCGAGAAGTGTTTCGGTATCATTTTTTATGTCTTCGCTCGTAATTAATGATTCAACGCCTCTTTCTTTGAGAAAACCGTCTGCATCATTGATTGAAAGATCGAGCATCTCGGCAACTTCGCCCAAACTCAAAACGCCCGAACGATAACCTTCAACCGCCAAAGCCTCTTGAGCCCTGCGTTCCAAATCTTCACCGAATTCGGTTTGCAAATGCCGATAAATCCTGTTTGGTAAGTTGATCGTTACTGATGACATAAATTCAATATATCATAAATTTAATGATATGAATTAACTAAATTATGCCGATTGCTGAAGTATCACAATAAGACCGCAAAATTTATAGACAATAATTTACAAACAATGTTAAACTCTGTTTGGTTAAGATTTCACCCTAGCTAAGTAGAAAAACCCAAATGTATAAGAATTTTATTATCATCGCAGTATTAGCTCTGCTGTTTTCCACAGCCAGCAATCTCAGTTTGACCAGTGCCCAAAAAGCAACTCCGCGTTCGGAAAAGATCGAAAATACAGATACTTCCGACGATTATCACCGCACCGTCAATGAGCATTTAGTTACCGAGACTTTAATAAGTCTATACGATGCAAAAACGGAATATTTACCTGATTATGGGATCGGAGACTTCGGAACACTGGAAAATCTTCATAATGCAGGATTGATAGAGGCATCGCTAGATCCGGACGAAAAATACAGTCATAAAGAAAACATCCATTCAAAATAGAATCCGATCGTCGAACAATAAAATTATCTAATCAAACAAACTCGGTTGTTCGTCATCGTCTTCTTCGATTTCAAAACCTTCGGGAAACCAGCGGTATTTATTTAAATCGCAGAAGCCTTTGTCGTTGAATTCGATGCCTTCTTCTTCGAGCATTTTTTGCTGGATGTTGTAAGGAACGGTTAATTTGGCGGTCGAACAGCCGCCCTTTGAATTGATGACTCTCTGCCACGGAACGTTTTCGGTTTCGGCGGCGTGCATAACGAAACCGACCGTTCGTGCCGTGTAGCCTTCACCAAGCATTTCGGCGATCTGTCCGTAAGTCATCACCTTGCCCGAAGGAATTTCGCGGACGATCTCATAGACCTTTTCGCGGTAACTTTGTTCATCAATATTCATAAGATGAATTTTAGCCACCAATTAAACTTATTGCACGAATTGAAATAAAAATAATTCGCGTCATTCGCGGCTAAATTTTTTCTTAAA
>JBGTRS010000142.1:0-9989 GCA_041940665.1 Pyrinomonadaceae bacterium
GGATAGCAGGGATTTATTTTGCCGAAATCGGTTAAAAGCGACACGAGTTTTCCGCGTCTTTGATAGATGCCGTGGCGTGTTTTATGAAGTTCACTGACCTCTTTCCAACTAAAAATTCTGCCCGTATCTTCATTTGTAAGTTGTTTAATAATCACGGCTTATAAACCCCGAAATATTTATTTTATTTTACGCTTATTTTCCGCTTGACGAAAATTTTTTTTAGTGCTAATTTCTTTCTCGCTTTCCAATTAATTCAGAACTCTCCTGGCAATTCATAGAGAGACAGTTTTTTCATTTATTTTCAGAATTTTTGAGCATTTTTCAAACACAGGTTTAGTGTGTTCATTTATATTACGGCTTGATAAATTAGTCAGCAAATCAAAAATTCCCAAGGAGATAAATGTTAGAGTGAAAAAATTTCTATGTATTTTCGCAGCATTATTGGTCGCCCTCGGTGCGTTTGCACTCTGGAGCGGCAAAACAAAGGCTCAAAAGAATGTTTTCGGCAAGAATGACCTCGAAACGGTCAAACGAATCGGCCTTGAACATCTTTCCGATCGAATGGAGTTGCGGGGAATCGCAAATACCGACGATATAAAAGTTTCAAAAGTTTTTGTTGACGAATTGAATATGGGACACACCCGTGTTCAGCAAACCGTAAACGGTATTCCCGTCTGGGAAGCCGAAGCGATCGTCCATCTCAAGGCGGACGGAACGCTTTCGACCATTACGGATAATCTCTTGGACGGTATTATCGTCAATACCGAACCGAATTTTTCGGAAAAAGACGCGGTTAATTTTGCCATGGATATGTACGACGGCGAAGCAAAAGTAACCGATGAACCGCAGGTCGAACTGTATGTTTTCCGCGGAACCGACCGTGACCATCTGGTTTACCGCGTTGAAACTCCTCGGCTTGACGGTTCGGAAGAAACTTCCGCTCCGGTAGTTTTCGTTGACGCCCATACGGGCGAGAAGGTTTTCGGCTATGACAATCTGCAAACCGGAACAGGTTCATCGCTTTACAGCGGAACCGTGACGATCACCACCAGCTCGGTCGGTTCGACCTATTATATGGAAGATCTCACCCGCAAAATGGGAACTTTCAATATGAACAACACCGGCAACACCTCAACCGGAACCGGCGGAACGCAATCGCGTTACACGGACACAAACGACGTCTGGGACGCGACCGCTCAAAGAGCCGGAGTTGACGCCCATTACGGAGCGAGATGGACATACGATTACTTTTTGAACGTCCACGGCCGCAACGGCATCAACGGCAGCGGCGGTCCCGGCACGACGACCGCGGCGGCCAACAGCGGTGTCAGTTTGATAACTTCGCGGGTTCATTTCGGAAGCAATTACAACAATGCTTTCTGGTATCAAAACAAAATGACCTACGGCGACGGTAACGGCACGACCTTTTCGCCTTTGACGACGCTCGACATCGCCGGCCACGAAATGACGCACGGTATTACGCAATACTCGGCTAATCTGACCTACGCCAACGAATCGGGAGCATTGAACGAATCAATGTCCGATGTCTTCGGAGCGATGGTTGAAAGCTATGCCCGGGGCGGAGTCGTCAATTCGGATACCTGGAAGATCGGCGAACAAGCCTATACACCGGCGACATCCGGCGATGCCCTCCGCTATATGAACAATCCGCATCTGGCCGGAAACGGCGGTTACACGGCGGACGACGATCCCGACCATTACAGCGAACGCTATACGGGAACCGCTGATTCGGGCGGTGTTCACATCAACTCCGGTATTGCCAACCACGCCTTTTATCTCGCGTCGGTCGGCGGAACGCATCACTTGAGCGGCGTCAATGTGACGGGCATGGGAACAACCGATGCGGCAAAAATTTGGTATCGCTCCCTGACCGTTTATATGACTTCGGGAACGAATTTTTCGGGTGCGAGAACGGCGATGCTCAATGCGGCAACCGATCTTTTCGGCTCGTCGAGTTCGCAATATACCGAAACACAGAAGGCCTGGTGTGCCGTCGGTGTCGGTTCTTGTCCGTCGGGAACTCCGACGCCGACTCCGACTCCGGGAGGAAGCGAATTACTTGTCAACGGAAGTTTTGAAACGAGTGCATCGCCCTGGGTCGGTTCGGGTAACGGTTATTTCTATATAGCCAACGGAAATTATCCGCAACAAGGAACGGGCTATATCTATTTCGGTGTTAACAACAATACTTCGGGACAATCCTATCAGCAGGTAACGATTCCTTCGTCCGCGACGGGAACTCTGACTTTCTGGCTGAATGTAACGTCATCCGAAACGACGACGACGACACAATACGATAAATTGTTCGTCGAAGTCCGCAACACTTCCGGCACCCTGCTTTCAACGCTTGCCACATACAGCAATTTGAATAAAGGCACGGCCGGTGTCTATTCGCAAAAATCGCTGAATATGGCGGCCTATAAAGGTCAAACCGTCCGCGTTCAATTCCGTGCAACGACGGACAGCTCGCTGACCACGACCTTCCGCGTTGATAATGCTTCGCTAAAATAAAACGGCCAAGCAAAAAAATAAGAGCGGTTTTTTAAGCCGCTCTTTTTTATTTTAAATTTCATAAAAAAACTGATTATCGAGTAAATGAAGCCGGAACGGGAACGTCGCCCGAGGAACCGAAACCGACCGCCGAGAATCCGTTTTGACTTCCCATCCGATACCAGACCTGATTGTTCGGTCGCCAAACGGCGACATCCGCTTTGCCGTCCCCGTCATAATCGCCCGGCACGGGTACATCGCCGGTTGCTCCGAACGGAACGGCATAAAAGCTTGTATTTTCGCTCCGGATAACAAACCATTCGCCCGTTGCCGGCCGCCAGAAAGCAATATCCGTTTTGCCATCGCCGGTATAATCCGCCGGAACCGGTCTGTCTCCGTTCGAGCCGAACTGCAACGCATTTACGCCCGCCGAACTTTGCTTGATCCACCATTCGTAATTGCCCGGACGGAAAATCGCCGGATCCGCTTTGCCGTCGCCGTCGTAATCCGCCGGAACGGGTTTATCGCCCTGCTGACCGAATACTTCGATAGCGACACCGCCGGATGATCTTTGGATATACCAGGTGCTCGAGGAAGGACGATAAACCGCAAAATCCGCTTTATCGTCGCCGTCATAATCCGCCGGAACGGGAATATCGCCCGATGATCCGAACGGGAATGAATAAAATGATGAATCTTCACTTCTTAAAATAAAGGCTTGCCCCGTTGACGGCCGCCAGAAGGCAATGTCGGTTTTGCCGTCGCCCGTGTAATCCGCCGGAACCATTTTGTCCGTGCCCGTGCCGAATTGAAAAGCACGGTTTTGATTATCACTGCTTCGCAGATACCACCATTCGCCCAGAGAAGGACGAAAGATTCCCGCATCCGTTCTGCGGTCGCCGTCGAAATCAAAATATGCCGCTGAATTTACGGGCGGTGTCAGACAATTTCCGCTAGATGCCACGAAGTTTCCGATCTCATTCTGAGAAAATTGACAGAATACGAGCGGTGTCGCTCCGCTTAACGCGGAGTTCATAATCGTATTACTGCAACCTTGTGATGATTCGGCGTGATTTCCGCCGACGTTGTGGGCGAGTTCGTGTGTCGTCAAAAGAAATTTTCCCGGCTCCCAACTTATTCTTCCGCTTATTCCGTAAGCAAACGGAGCATTTTGGCAAACGGCTCCGATATAAGCATAGCCTTGTGAAGCAACGCCCGGTTTCGAGGAAAATAGATGGGCCGCATCTCGCGGGTATTGAGTCAAAGGATAATTCGCATTCCAGTGATTTTTAAAGGAATTTGCCAACACCGAAGAACTCGATCCGTTGTAAGGATCAGCCGCTGACCAGGTATGCTGGAAAACAACCTCGATCGTTAAATTCAGCTGCTCTTCAAACACGCCCTCGACCATATTTAAGATGTACAGAATTTCCGCATTTGCCTGACTGGCACCGCCGAGTTCATTGACGAACTGAAAATCCGCATCCGTCGCCAGCTCGACCACGCCCGCCGGAGTCAGATTGGCCAGACCGTTCGAGCTGACAAAATCCTTTCCGCTCTCGATGCGTTCCATTATCTGCGAATGACAATCAAAATCGTCTTCACCTAAAAAATCCTCCGCCCGATAGACGATAAAATCGCCTCTTTCGGCATTTGCCGAATAATTCTTGGCCGATTCGATATAAAATCTTGTTCCCGCCGCTACAAAAAATCCTTCGACATATTCTTTATCAAAATTCAGACGGACTTTCGAATCAGCTTCGTCTTTGATAAACCCTCTAAATGTGGAAACTTCCGTTTCGGAAAGCCGGCGGTCACCGTTTACGCCCGTATCTTCAGCCCGATAACGCGGTGAACGCAGATCCCGCGGAGTTAAAACGAGTTCGTATTCTCTTTCGGCCGTGCGGATTTTGAGCATCTTGCCCGTTTCTAAACCCGTAAGTGCCTGTTGCGTGTTGATGCGAACTACGTCAAACTTCTTAAATGATTTATCCAGATCATTTTTTAAAAGTTCGTTCTGACCGAAGCTATTTGCTACGCATACAAAAAATACAACAATAACTAACCTTATATTAAAAAAGTTTTTTAACATTATCTAATTACTCCAACGAGTGATAAATTTCTTAAGGGGATCGGGATTTTTTGATATGTTTTCTGAACAGAGAGTAGAATTATCCCCTCTAGTATTTAAAAAGTTTTAACATTGTTTATTTTCCATATTTTTTTGATTTTTTTTTCTTCGAGATGCTCGACACGCTGATTAAAATTACCTGGAAAAAGATGCCCTATAAAATGCGTTTACGGGTTATCCGCCTGACTCAGAGAAAATTCACCGCTTCGGTCGTGGGCGTCATCATAAATGAGAAAAACGAGGTTTTGATCTTGGATCATTATCTGCGTCCGGGAGCAAGTTGGGGTTTACCGGGCGGTTTTCTCGATCCGAACGAAAAACCCGAAGATGCTGTCAAACGCGAACTTTTTGAAGAAACGGGTTTGGAATTAAAAAACATTGAGTTAATCCATGTCCGGGCCATCCGTCAACATCTGGAAATCCTGTTTCGGGCCGAAGGAGTCGGAAAAGCAAAAGTAAACAGCCGCGAGATAAAAGATTTGGGTTGGTTCGCATCGGATAAACTTCCCGAGGAGATGAACGAATTTCAAAAAAAGCTGGTCAGAGATATTATCAAAGAAAAAATAACAAATTAACAATTCACACATAACGGATTACAATAAAAAAACTATGGTTGATCTGATTCCGTCTGAAGATGCCGTGATGCAAATTTTGCGGGAAACCGAAGCATACCGGCAGGGACATTTTTTATACCGCAACGGCAAACGGGCGTCGCATTATTTTCAGATGCCGCTGGCTTTGCGTTTTTACGATAATGCCAAGGTTCTGGCGGTCGGTTTGAGCCGCAAATTCCGAATGGACAAAAACATCTCGAAACATCTGCCGAAAGTTGCGATGATCAGTCCGAGTCCGGGCGGAATTCCCGTCGCCTTCGGCGTCCGCGAAGCATTGAACGCCGAACAGATCTACTGGACGGAGATCGAAGACGGCGAACGCCGTTTCCGCCAATACATCGAAAAGGGCGATTTCGATTCCTGCATAATCGTTGACGACATCATCCGTTCGGGCACGACGATGCGGGAAACCTTCAAACTCGTCGAAGATTTCGGAGCGGAAGTCATCGGCTTCGGCTCGATCGTCAAACTGACGACCGCTCCCGAGGAAATAAACGGCGTCAAACCGCAGGCTCTTCTGGAATTCGACTGCAAATTTTACGATACGCCGGAAGAATTAAAAGAAGCCGAAGGCACGGATGCGGAAGAAGAGATCGTCAGATTTTAAGGCGGACAAAGTTATACGCAAATCAATAATCATTAGAAGTTATCTCAAAAATAATGTTGTTCTGAACCTACTTCAATTCTTATCTTTGCGTCTTTGTAGAATTGCGGGATTTTTCTCAATTTACCGCAGAGTCGCCAAGACGGAAAGGGAAAAGCATTTTGAGATAGCCTCTTTAAAAAACTATTTTTCCTTTTTCAGATGACGGGTCGTCTGTTCGGTCACGGATGAAAATTCGGTGCGGGCGGACGGCGGCATCAAAAGATCGTTTGTAGTCGTGTTTAAATCGTCGAGTTCGCGTTGTTTGTCGGCTTCGGCGGATTTTTCTTCAAGTTGCTTTTTCGGGATGGTGAAGAACATACCATTGACAAACAGGGCGAGACCAATAAAGAACGTCACAAATCCCAGAGCGGCGAACAAAAGCAAATCCATATTTCTGAAACTGGCAATATAAAATCCGATGGCGACGGCAAAACCGATGAATGAAACCACGCTTCCGTTGCGGATCCTTCGTAAACGCCGCTCTTCGGGAGACTCCAGAAATTTTTCGATCTGCGGCAGAACCTCTTCGGCAACGGTGCTTAGTTCGTCGGCGGATTTGGTGGTTTTGATCCTGGCGGCGATCGCCCGACTGATCTCATCGCGGGCGGTGATCGCCGAAGCCGTAATGCTGTCGGGTTTTTCGAGCGTTGTGCGGACTGTTTTTAAATCCGTTCCGCAGGCACGGCAAAACTGATTTGAATGAACATCCTGTAAACCACAGCTCGGGCAAAACATCTTGAATCTCCTTTTACGACTTAATTTTTACACAATGATTATACGATAAAAATTTTTGAATGGTTTAAAAGCGATTGTCGCGTCTCCAGAGAGATCTGCCGCGTAAGGCATTCGTAAAACTTTGAAACGGCGTAAAAAACACCCGCAGGATTTTTATCTTTGTTTGACTGCTTCCTTTTTCGAGCCATTTTTTGAGAATATATTTATCAATAATGTCCTCACCGATCAAAACGCCCGTTCCGGCGACCGGCGTGACGATCAGATCAACCCAGCCCATCCGATTCGGCCCGACGCGGTCGTATAAACCGACATTTCCGATCGAGGCTTCGCTGATCGGTCCGAGTTCAAATTGCGTACTCCAGACACTAGACCAGAGCATCGCCTTAAAACGGCTTTCCCAGTATTCTTTCAATTTGCTGAACTCGAGTTTTTTCGAACGGTCGCTGTTATTGATAAAAATTCTGCCCGTCACCGCTCCCTGCATCGGATGGGCGATGTAGTTTGTCGCAAAACTATCGCCGTCCCGCCAATGATTCAGATTCTTTAAGGAATTTCCCCAATCACGAAAAAACGGTCCGCTCAATTCGTCGGTCGTTTTTTTCTGAACCATCCTGAATCCGTGCTGAATGCCGAGAAAATAAAGCGATTCGACAATTGCCGGTTTCCAATGAAATTTTTCCGGCCGACCGTTTTGATTTGAATACTTATCTTCAGCCGGAGTTTTTATAGGGAATTCCTTTATTTCATCCTCAAGACCGGAAAACTTTCTCAGCTCTTTACTTTTGAGGAATTTCTAAAAATTCTTTTCAGCTTCTTCGGTTCGATAATCTTTCAACGGAATAAACTTAACTGACTCTTCCTTTTGTGAAAACTCCGAGTCATCGCTTTCGGTTTCTTCCGGTTTTTCAATTTCACCTAAATTCAACACCGAAGACTTCGGCTTCTTGGTATTGTTTTTTTCGGAGATCGCAAGTTGCTCAGATTCTTGCGAATATATACAAACGGATGCAAAAAATATCAACAGAATAACCGTTGAAATTTTGCCTAAACCAATAGACTTTTTTATAAAACAAAAATACATTTGCAATGAATCTTACAAAACTTTTCCTTTCCGACAAAGAATTTTGTCCGGCAGTTTGATTATAAATCAGGGAATCACACCGATTCGCGGCTCATATAAAGGCAGATCCACGATCATCGGGCGATGATCGGAGATACGTTCGGCGGTCGCTTCATTGATGTCTTTGAGCGTCCGGGCAAAATGCGGAGCGAAGCGGTAGGAATCGTCATCTTCGTCCGGCTCGCTCAATCTGGCGGGTTTGATAAAAAACCAATCCAATTTGTATTTACCGATGAATTTTAGCGGTCGTTTGACCTGATAGGTCGTCACGAAGCCTTTTCCGGCACGCTGGTTTGAATTCGCAAGCTTTCTGCCCTGTCCGTTGGAAGTGCGTTCGTCATCGCCTCTGAAATCAAACGCACCGCCGTCCGCAAAACGGAATTTTTCCAGCGTTTCAAAAAATTCGTGTTCGGGATTCGGCGAGAAAAACGGAATATGTTTGACGGTCGGGTCGCCCTGCGTTCGGCCGAATGTTACGCCATTGATAAAAATATCTTCGAACAGCCCGAAACCGAGAGCGTAATCTATGCCTTTTCGTATCCAGAATTTCGGACTTCCAAAGCGTTTTGTCAGCTCGCGTTGGATCGAAGTCGGTCTCAGATCCTTCCCTGATGTGTTCATATCGCCGGCTAAAATAACGGGATGTTCGAGATTTTTGATATGCGTCAGGATCTCTTCGAGCTGTTTGACCCGGCCTTTCGGTTTGGAACGGTTTTCGAGATGCGTGGCGACGATCGTCACGCGTCCCGAAGGCAATCTCTCATCGGCGATCTCCGCATAGAGTGCCGTGCGTCCGCCGCGGCGGACTTCCCGCAGAGTTTTTTCCAGAAAAACCTGCTCGCCGACCTTCCTTTTTCCCTTTTCCAAAAGTCCGGGGCCGTCCTTTTCCGATTCATACCAGTCATACGGGATGTGTTTAAAGGGTATAAGACGGACGTTTTCAAGCGGAAACCGGCTTAAAATCGCCACGCCGTGAAGTCCTTTATATTGGGCGGAATCGACTTTTATCAATTCCAGAGTCTCGTTTTCTTCTTTCTTTTTAGATTTTTTTTCACGGCTCAGATGAATCGGAGAAAGTTCGACGAACTGCACGCCGAAGGCATAATTCATCTTCAGGGTTTTCGCCAGATCGGCGACGACATTCCGGTAATTTGAACGTTTTACGCCCCAATCTACTTCATTGAGAATTATCACATCCGCTTCCCTCAATGCATCCGCCTGTTCCAGAATCTCGCTCCGCTCTTTGCTTCCTTTCGGAAACTTTTCCTCATCCAGAAGAGATATGAACTTTTTCATATCCGAAAAAGCCGCTTCGATCGCCTCAAACTCGATACCGCGTTCGATATTCCATAAAGCGATCCGCAGATGTTCGCCGAGTTCCATCGTTGTATTTAATTTGAGTGGTTTCTGCGGCGTGTAGGAATTATCAATAAAGGGAGTCGTCAATAAGAGATTCAGTTTTGTCTCAAGCGATTCGGGCAGTTTTTTCTTTTCATATAAGGCGTTTAACTCCTCATACGAAAATGTGGACGGCACATTCTTCGTTTTCGCCTCAACGGCAAATGAAGAATATAATCCGATGAGTACAAATAAGCTTAATAGAACTTTTGCCCGTATTCGGTTTCCGCAGATATGACCCTTATCCATATTCCCCTGTTTATAAATCGTGAAGACGATTTTTTTCTCAGATGATTATTTCAAAGAGATTCTAGCAAAATTTTCTCATATTCAAAAAGATTCTTTCAAAAAAAACACAAAAAAACCGGCCAAATGCGGTAGATCAGGTTTTATTCTTTAATTTTCCTTTTTCATCTTTTCGATCATCTCGACGGCGTTCGTGTTATCGGGATTGAGTTCGAGCGATTTTTTGTAAAACTTGACGGCCAGTTCCTTTTCGCCTTTGAGCATATAGCCTTCGGCCAGAGAATCGTAAGTGTTAAAGGCGTCCGGATAGAGTTCGACGTTTAGTTTGAAGACCTCGATGGCGTCATCGAGTTTGTTCATCTGAATAAGTTGGTAGCCGAACTGATTTATCTCGCGTTCGGAACTCTGATATTTGTAAAGCGGATCGTTCAGGCGTTCCTTTGCTTTTGCCAGAAAAGCCTTGATCTCGCCTTTCTGAACGGCTTCGACCGCCATTTCCCGTAAGGGTCTCTGCGGTTTATATTCATAAATGACCTTCATCGCCGGATCAATGTTGTCTTGATAATCCGCAAAATTCGGTTCGGCAAA
>JBGTRS010000143.1:0-6172 GCA_041940665.1 Pyrinomonadaceae bacterium
TTGTGTCGGTAATTCGACAGACGGAGCATCCCATTTGTATGTGCTGTTTTAATAAGTTAGGGGGGCAATTTTTGGAAAGAATGGTTAATTTTAATGAAAATTATATGATAAACAAAGCTTCGTGATCTATTATGGCCGGACATAGTAAATGGGCAAATATACAACACCGCAAAAAAGCTCAAGACAATAAAAGAGGAAAAGTATTTTTCAGATAGCTTTTATTATTTTGTCTCTTATTCGTGTCTTTCGTAATAAAAAAAATCTCTCGAATTTATTTTAGTTCTATCTTTTGAAGATTTCTCAAGGCACCTTCGGCGATCAATAATTGTCCGATCGAATAGATCGCAATTATCAAAACGCTTCCCAAAGGCAGAGGCATCACAAAACGATTGACCGCCAGCAGCGAATCCGAAAGTGCGAAAAGCAAAGTTCCCGTGACGCAGATTTTTCCGAATTTTTGTTTTTCGAGGTCAAAGGCGTGAAAACTTGCGATGAGCATCGCCGAAATGATCAGACAGTAGAAAAGTACGGGAATTTGCAAATCTGACAAAAAAGGCGAGATCAAAAGATAAAAAACAGAGGCATAAAACAAAACTATCAGGATTATCGCCGGTTTGAGTTTTATTTTTGTCAGGTTGAATTTTGCGATCTGCCAAAAATAAATGATGTACAGAATATGTGCGAGCAGGAAACTCATCAGACCGTAAATAAAAAAAGAATAGAGTCCCTTATCAATCAGCAGTAAAACATCTCCGAGCCAGGAAAAAAAGAGGGCGGCGGTGATCAGATGTTTGAGAGCGGGGAGATCACTGCTTTGGTCGCGAAAATAATAGATCAAGGCCAGCATCAGCGAAGGCTTTGAAACAAACTGAAGCGGCAGAATCCCGAATGCGTTGGCAAAACATTCCGTCAATAAAATAATCAGAAAAATCTTCAAAAATGTTTCGAATTTCATAAAATCTGACCGAAGTTCTCCAAAGTTCTTGCGTTTATACTGTAAAACTGTGTAAAATATCTTTTAACAAGCATTCAGCTTGAATATAAAAAGCAACCGAAAATCCCCCATATTATTTAATGTCAATAAATCGCAGAAGACATATCAGGCTGACACTGGATATTCCTGTCTATCGCTATATGAATACCGGTGAAAAATTAGGTGTCATGGTGTATCAAATCAGTATCGGCGGCTGTTTTATAGAATGGGATGATTCTATCAAAATTGACGACGAATTTCGCCTCGAGATACAGCTTCCCAACAAAAATTGGCTGCCGCTTCAATGCCGGGCGATATATCTTATGAAAGGCGACGGTGTCGGTGTTTTATTCGAGGATATAACAAAATTCGAACAGGAACTGCTGGCCGACATTATGTCAGCGAATCTGGAACAACAAGGAATTCCGACAAAAATCGATCCGTTTTCACCGCCGAAAAAATATTTTAATGTTGTTGAAAAAAATGATTCGGCAAATGAAAGTTTTAAGGAATTGATGGAAGAAAACCTTTTGTCCGTTAATGAATAGAATTCGCCTTCCGGCTTGATTCAAACTGATTTTCCATAATTTTGACGAAGGAGGCCGTGTCCAGGTCTCCGGCGGATAAACCCGTTTCGTCTACCACTTCGTCTTGCTCAAACGCCCCGCAGTTTAATCCACGCAAAAAGAAATTCAGAAGTCCTTCGGCGGAAGCCAGATCGTCAAACTGGTTTCCGGTTGTCATTGCTTGCGTCGCTTTGCTTAAAAAGCCACGCAAACGCTTGGCCTGTTCATCCTTTGATTCGAGAAAAAATGCATAAACGGCCGCATATCTCGCGACAAGTTGAGCCGGATGCAGGTCCCAACTCTGATAAAAACCGTTTATCATCGAATTTGTCACATTATTAAAATGCTTTCGCCAGGCATCTTTGACAGCGAGTTTGTTTTCGGCGATCTGCTGAATCGAAAGGTTTTCGCCGCGATAAAGGGGAATCGGCATTTCGGTCGTCACCGAATCGGAAAGTCTGATGCCCAGAGGTGTAAGATTTATTAACATCATTTGTCTGGCAAAATTACACGCTTCGTGCCGTAAGTGCTGATGAACCGCCGTGATTCCGAAACTCGAAGTGTAATCGTAAGCCCCGAAATGTGCCGCAATGCAACGCCCATTAGAAGCGAGAACCAAATCCCGCATATTCAAAACAGATTCGGGAGTTTCGATCATGATCTCGATTTTTATAGAATCTTTTTCTAAACCGTCTTGATTATCTTTTCCATCAAATTTTTCCAGTAATTCAGATAAAATTTCGACTTCTTCTTTATATTTGACTTTGGGAAGAGTAACAACAAAATTTGGTGGAAGAATTGAACCTGTTTCTTCCAATAGATTATTCAAAAATAATTCAAGCGTTCTGACTGCCCGTTTTCTTGTTTCCGGTTGGAATGATTTTATACGAAATCCACAAAAAGGAATTTTATCGTTTTGAGATAAATGCTTGGCAAGTTGGTCAGATGCAAGTAAAGCATCATTATCTTCTTCTTCATCTGTTCTAATCCCATAACCGTCTTCAAAATCTATCCGAAAATCTTCAACCGGTTCGCGTTTTAATTTCTCGATCGTTTTGTTGTAGATCGTCCACGAAAACCACGCCTCGAAGTTTTCCGCCTTAACTTTTTCGGGATTATCGGCTAATGCAAATTCCAAATCCTGCCGGGCATCTTCATATTTCGGCAAAGAATCTGCACCTTTCAGCCAAACGGCATTGGCAAACTCGACAAAATTCGGAGAGTAATTTTCGAGAGATTTTAGTGCCAAATCGCCCAACTTTCGCGGCGTTCCGGCGGAAAATCTATCCGCCCCGCCATAAACGACGTGAACGGGGCTTCTTGATTTCAGGTTTTGGATTTTGGATTTTGGATTTTCTTTTTCCGCAAGTTCTGAGAAAAGTTTTTCAAAATCTAAATTTGCAAACGAATCCTTCATAAACCGATAAATGATAAATGTTCAGTGATAAATGACCTTACCAGCCCCAGGTTCCGGCACCGCCTTTGAAAGGCCCGACAATGTCCTTCGTGATCCAGCCGCCGTAAAAATCGCCTTCCTGCGATCGAACGAGTTCGCCGTCAACATAGCATTCATCCATTTTGTTTGGATAAAATGCGACGTGGTCTTTGATTTCGGTAAAAGATTCGGTCGGATTTTCATAAAACCAGGCGGATTTCTCTGCTTCTTTCCCGCCGACTTTGACCGAATAGTAACCCGCCTGTCCCTTCCATTCACAAAACGAAGAATCGGATTCTTTTTTCAAAAACTCCATATTTATATCTTCGGGCGGAATATAATAAACGGGCGGATGGCTTGTTTCCAAAACGCGATATGCATTGTTCGATCTGGCAACGGTCGCTCCGTTAAAGATCACTAAAATCTCTTTGGTGGTTTTTTCAAGCTTCGGCGGTCGCGGATAATCCCAAACGGATTCCTGTCCTTTTTCGGGCTTTATCTTGTTCATGGGACGTAATTATAACTTTGTAAACAAATAATACCTAATTTTTTTTAGAATTCTTTTCGCAGATCTTTTCATATCTGTCCAAAATAGGTTGGACCGATAATCCGTGTATTAAGATACTCAAAGCGATTATTGAAATTACAATGGCAATTACATCCTTCGCATTTGATTCTAGCCCGTGATTTAGGGCATACGCAAGATAATAGATACTGCCGATTCCGCGTATGCCGAACCATCCGAGCATCCACTTTTGAATTTTACTGGTCGGAGATTTGATAAGAAAAATTTGGGCTAAAAGCGGACGGAAGACAAAGAAAAACACCAAAGCAAGCGGAACGGCTCGCCAATCCCAGTAATTCCAGAGACATATACCGACGACCATTACGAGGAAAACTTCCAAAATCCGTTCGGCCGTATCGCCGAATGAAATTGCTTCTGAAACGACTACGCCCGCGGCAATTGCCGGTTCTTTCATCGCTTCTTCCTCGCGAACGATATCTACAATATTTTCCGCCGGAGTGTGGGCATTTTCTTTCTCATCGTCTTCGTTTTCTTTCTCCTCTTTATTTTTTCGGTCGGCGATTTTCGCCAGATCGTCGAGAACTTCGCTATCATCCCCGATCGGATTTTTTTCGACAGTTTTAATTTCCGCACGCCTTAAACCCAAGCCCGCCGCAAATACCGCCAGAAATCCCCAAGCTCCGACAAGTTCTGCAAAAACATAAGAAAGTGCGATCAATGCGAGTGCGAGAAAATCATTTGGAGCGGCGGAATCTTTGTAATGATTACGAAGCCAGAATGCCAGATAGCCAACTCCTAAACCAAGCAAATAACCGATCAAAAGTCCGGCGGGAACTGCCCAAACAAGACGATGCAAAGCCCATCCGCCGATCCAACTTCCGATACCGTTATTTTCAAGCATCAGAAGTCCGAAAACGACAAACGGAAATGCCATTCCGTCATTAAATCCCGCTTCGCCCGAAAGTCCGTAACGCATACGGTCTTTGTCGTTCGCACTTTCAACCGAAACCGCCGAAGCCAAAACCGGATCGGTCGGAGCAAGCAAGGCACCGAGCAAAATTGCAATCGCCCACGAAAAACCAAATGCATAATGCGAAAAGATTGCAATGGCCACGATCGAGAAAAACATCACCGGAAACGCCAGACGAAACGCCGGAATCCACGCCTTATTTTTAAGCGGCAGACGCAATTTCAGACCGCCGACAAAAAGTGAGATTATCACGGCGATTTCCGTTAATTTTTCAAGAAAAACCTTGTTCGATTCAAAATCGATCGCCACCACGCCAAACCCGAGCGGGCTGACGATGACGCCGATAATCAAATAAATGAGAGATATCGAGATCGGTATGCGTTTGAGATAGGAGGATGACAACGCCATCAAAAGAAGCAAACCGCCAACCAAAGCCATCCAAGCGAGAAAGTTCATAGTGATAATTCAATTTTACGATTCGGATCAATTTTTTCTAATCCATTTTCAACCTGTAATTCTACATTGGTATATTCTTTCATATTCCTACCTAAAATAATTCATCCATTGCTTCTTCCAAATTTCTAACGCCGATGACACGTATTCCCAATAATTTCTCCAAACCTTTTTTATTGGAAGCGGGCAGGATCAATTTTTTGAAACCGAGCGTTTGTGCTTCTCTCGCCCGGCTTTGAGCTTGCAGGACTCCGCGGACTTCGCCCGTGAGACCGACTTCGCCGAAGATGGCGGTTTCGGGCGGGATTTGGAGGTTTTTGAAACTCGATGAGATGGCGGCGATAATGCCGAGATCGGCGGCGGGTTCGTTCACTTCAAGGCCTCCGGCGATATTTATATAAACGTCGTCGTTGGCAAGCTGAAAGCCGAGCCGTTTTTCCAGCACGGCGATCAGAAGGGAAGTCCGGTTGTAGTCAAACCCCTGGGCCATACGTCTCCCTGAGCCGAATTTTGTGCCTGTAACTAATGCCTGAACTTCGACGAGCAGAGGGCGGGTACCTTCCATACAAACCGTGACGACCGAACCGCTCGCACCTTCGGGTCTCTCTTGAAGAAAGACTTCCGAAGGATTGCCGACGGGAATCAAGCCCTGATTCGTCATTTCAAAAACGCCGATCTCGTTGGCCGCACCGAAGCGGTTTTTGGTTGCCCGGATGATGCGGTGATTGTGATGGCGGTCGCCCTCAAAATATAGAACCGTATCAACGATGTGTTCGAGTGCTTTCGGTCCGGCGATCGAACCTTCCTTCGTAACGTGACCGATCAGGAAAACCGGCGTTCCCGTGCCTTTGGCGAACATCATAAATTCGCTGGCTGCCCCGCGAACTTGTGAAACCGAACCCGGAGCAGATTCCATTTTTTCGCTGAAGACGGTCTGGATCGAGTCAACGATGACATAATCCGGTTTCAAACGCTCGGTTTCGTTCAAAATCGCTTCGAGATTCGTTTCGGGAAGAAGAAAAAGATTGTCGGCATTTAAACCCAAACGCTCGCCCCGCATTTTTATCTGCCGCTCGGATTCTTCGCCCGAAATATACAGAACTTTTCCGCCGTTTTGACTTAATTTATCGGCGATCTGAATCGTAATCGTGCTTTTGCCGATGCCCGGTTGTCCGCCGATCAAAACCAGAGAACCCGCGACGATTCCGCCGCCGAGAACACGGTCGAACTCCTCGATTCCGCTCGTATT